>JACXUW010000145.1 GCA_014763705.1 Micrococcales bacterium
GTGCGGTGGCGAGGCTCGGGGGCGCCGCTCCGTCGGGGGCGGTGGAGAGGCCGCTCACGCCAGCGCTCCGGAGAAGAGGACACGGCGCAGGTCGGTCAGCTCGCGCACGTGGAGGATGACGATGGACCCGAGCCGCCGGATCCCGACCGGCACGTCGGGGTCGACGACGAGCGCGACCTTGACGACCTCGGGCTCGAACTGGTCGAGGGTGCGCTGCACCTGGATGAAGGCGCGCTCGACGCCGGTGACGAGCACGGCGATGCTCGCGTCCGGGGCGAGCGCGGCCGCCTCGCCGACCGAGCCGTAGAGGTCGAGCGGGCCGACCTCGGCCCGGCTCAGCGCGTCGAGGGTGAGGGGCGCGGTGGTGCGGGACGCGGTCTGGCCGTGGCAGACCACCGTGGTGTCCTGCTCGTCGAGGATCGAGCGCACGGCGAGCGAGGCGGCGCACGAGATGCCGAGCTCGACATCGTCCTCGCCGTTCGTGTAGACGTCCGGGGTCGTGTCGACGACGAGCGCGAGGTGCGAGCGCCGGGTGTCGAGGAACTGGCGGACGAGCAGCCGGCCGTGCTTGGCCGACGAGCGCCAGTGGACGTACCGGCGGTCGTCGCCGGCCTGGTACTCGCGCAGCGCGTGGAAGGCCAGGTCGGACATCGACAGGTCGGGGGTGACCTCGCCCTCGAGGTCGCGCAGCAGGCCGGCCCCGAGGCTGTCGAGCGAGATGGTCCGCGGGTGCACGTAGAGCTCGGTGCGCTCGGTCCACTGCACGGTGCGCCGCACCAGCCCGAGCGGGTCGCCGTGCACCGTCGTCGCGGGGCCGACCGGGACGACCCCGCGCTGGTGCGTGGGGACGACGAACAGCTCCTCGTGCGTGCGCTGCGAGGCGAGCGCCGGGAGGGTGAAGCGGGCGGCGGTGCGGCCGACCGGCAGCTCGACGAGGAGCGGGAGCATCCCCCGCGTCGAGGTGTTGGTCACCGCGATCCGGCCGGTCGCGGGGTCGCCGACGGTGACCCGCGCGGGCTCGACGTCGGCCCGGATGCGCACCTTGGCGCGGTCGAGCGCGAGGAGGAGGCAGGCGAGCACGAGGACGAGGCACGCGGTGGCGACCATCGCGAGCTCGGGCCAGGTGTAGCGCGCGGTGAGCCACCAGGAGAGGAGCCCGACGCCGAGGACGGTCCACCCGAGCGGGGAGACCCAGCGCACCACCTCGACGACGGGGTGCCAGACCCGCCGGGTCTGCTCGGCGAGCGGGCGGATGCGCTCGCCGGTGAGGACGAGGATGCGCGCTCCCGTGTCGGTGAGGGCGCTCGGGACCTGGACCCGGGGCAGGGTGATCGTGCGGGTGCTGCCGTCGGCCCGCGACCGGGTGCGGGACGACGGGCGGGCCGCGCGGCCCTCGGGGGCGTCGGTGCGGCCCGGGCCGGTCGTGCGCAGCCGCGGGAGGGCGAGGCGCGGCCCCTTTCGGCGTCGTGCGGGCCGGTCCGAGCCGCGGCCCGTCGCCCGGCCGGCACCTCGGCCACGGGGGCGGGCGCCACCGGGCTCGTTCTCGCGCAGGGCGGCCCGCGAGGTCGTGGCACCGTCGCCGTCCACCGGGCGGGCGGCGGCGTCCCCCGTGCGGCGCGCGGGCGCAGGGGTGAGGTCCGAGCGACGGACCGTCGACTCGGTGTCCTCGGGCAGCCCGGTGGGGTCGCTCATGCGGTGCGGCTCATGCGGGGACGCGCTCCGTGGGCGGAGCGACCTCGGCGAGGATCTGGTCGATGACCTGCCCGACCGTGACGCCGGCGAACTGCGCCTCGGCGGTGACGAGGAGCCGGTGGTTGAGCACGGGCTGGGCGAGCAGCTTGACGTCGTCGGGCACGACGTGGTCACGGCCCTGGCTGATCGCCCACGTCTTCGCGCAGCGGACGAACGCGAGGCAGCCGCGGACCGAGAGCCCGAGCCGGATGTTCACGTGCCGCCGGGTCTCCTCGGCGATCCGGGAGACGTAGTCGAGGATCGCGTCGTCGACGTGCACCTCGTCGGCGAGCTCGGCCATGTCGTTGACCACCTGGGCCGTGACGACCGGCTCGAGCGCCTTCGTGCGGTCCCGGGTCGCGGCGTCGCGCAGCACCCGCACCGTCGCGTCGTGGTCGGGGTAGCCGAGGGTGGTCTTCATGAGGAAGCGGTCGAGCTGAGCCTCGGGCAGCCGGTAGGTACCCGCCTGCTCGATGGGGTTCTGGGTCGCGATGACCATGAACGGCTCGCCGACCGAGTGCCGCGTCCGGTCGACGGTGACGTGCCCCTCCTCCATCACCTCGAGCAGCGCCGACTGGGTCTTCGGCGAGGCGCGGTTGATCTCGTCGGCGAGGACGATCGTCGCGAAGATCGGGCCCTCGTGGAACTCGAACACCTTGGAGTTCGGGTCGTAGATGGTCACGCCGGTGACGTCGCTCGGGAGCAGGTCGGGGGTGAACTGGATGCGCGAGTTCGTGCCCTTGACCGTGCCGGCCATCGCCCGGGCCAGCTGGGTCTTGCCGGTCCCCGGGTAGTCCTCGAGCAGGAGGTGGCCCTCGGAGAGCATGCACGTCAGGGCGAGGCGGATGACGTGCTCCTTGCCGAGCACCGCCTTGTCGACGTTGGCGACCATGGCGCCGAAGGTCTGGGAGAACCAGGCGGCCTGGTCGGTCGAGACGGTCATGCGGAGGGAGTCCTTTCGAGGGGCATGGGGCGGTGGTCGGAGGTGGTCACCACGAGACGAGCGGTGAGGTGTAGCACGTACCGCCGCGGCAGAGCTGGATGCCGACCGGGCCGTTCCCGTCGGCGGAGACGACGTACGACGGCCAGTTGTAGCTGTTGCCGGAGCCGGTCACGTCGAGTCCCGTACCGGAGGTGTAGCCGCCGGCGCCGCCCCGCGTGATCAGGTGGACGCTCCATGTGCCACCACCGGTCGGGAAGTTCTCGATGTCGAATATCACCTTGGGACAGGGACTTCCGGCGCATGACCCGTCACCGTTGGGCGCGACGACACGCTGGCCCTTGTGGACGTTGGTCACCTTCGGCGTGGGGTTCGGGACCACGACGGTCTTCGAGGTCCAGCCCGACCACCCGGCCACCGAGTGCGCCCTGACCTCGAGCGTGTACGTGCCCGGGCCCTTGCTGATCGAGTGCGAGGTCTTGCCACCACCGAACGTGCCGGAGTCGGCGTTTCGCAGCTGGACCTGGTCGATGTTCCGGCCGTTCTCCGGCAGGTTCCACGACCAGCTCGCGCCGGTCGTCCCGTTGTTGTTCCCGGACATCCCGCTCGGGGCAAGGGTCGGACCGTAGGGAATCGGGTTCGCCTGCCCGTTGTCGTCCGTATAGGCGGGATTCGACTGCGCCCCCGAGGAGTTCTCGGTGCGGACCGCGATGCGTCGCGCCTTTGTCGGGGAGGTGTCGAACGGTCCGACGGCGAAGGACACCTGCGAGCCGGGCGCGCAGCCGCAGGTGTGGGTGCCGGACTTTCCGCCCCCGGACCACCGGATCGCCGCGAAGCCGGCGGACCGGGGCTGGCCGACGGTCACGGTGAGGGTGATCTTGCGGTCCGCGGCCGGCGTCGTGGCCTTGACCGACGGATTGCTCGGTACGCCGTTGGAGGCGAACGAGGAGGCGTTGGACTTCGGGCCCTCGAGCCCGGCGCCGTTGGTCAGCGTCACCGTGTACTCGTAGGTGCGCCCGTCGTAGGGCACGACGACGGTGGCCGAGCGCTGGTCGGGCGGCGCCGTTTTCGCGACCGTCCAGCCGCCGCCACCGACCCGCTGGTAGAGCGTGTACTGCGTCGTCGGCGGACCGTTCGGCGAGCCCTGCTCCCACGTGATGGTCAGCGTCGCCGAGTCCTGGGCCGGGCCGGGACCGCTCGCCTGGATGCCCGGCGCCGGCAGCGCCGGCGGCGTGCCGGCCGACTGCATCGTCACCGCGGGTCCGAACGGACCGGCGCCGAGCTCGTTCCACGCCTGCACCTGCACGTCCTGCTCGGCCATGTTGTCCAAGCCGGTCACGGTCGCCTGCCGGGTGCCCGCGGCGACGTCCTGGGTCCTGGTCTGACCGGTGGAGGAGATGAGCCGGACGACGTACTTGCGCAGCGCCGACCCCTCGTTGACCGGCTCGTCCCAGGCGATGGTCAGGGTGCCGTCGCCGCGCGAGACCATCCGGACGCCGGTGACCTGCTCGGGCAGCCGGTCCGGGCGCACCGGGGCGCTCGGCGCCGAGGGCTCCCCCTCGCCGATGCCGTTCACCGCGGCGACCGTGAACCGGTAGTCGAGGCCGTTCTTCAACCCCGTGACCGTGCACGGCGAGGCCGAGCAGGTGGTCTCCCCCGAGGTGCCGCCGGTCCAGCGGACGACGTAGGAGGTGACGACCGACCCGCCGTCGTAGGCCGGCGGCAGCCACGCGACCCGGGCCTGGCCGCCGGCGTCACGGTCGGCGACCGCCGCGACCTGCCGCGGTTGGCCGGGGCGGCCGAGCAGGGTCACCGACACCCGGCCCTGGGCCTCCCGCCGCGGTCCGTCGCTGACCACGAGCGCGACCGAGGCGGTCCGGGAGGGCTTCGCCCCGGCCGTCAGGGTCAGCTCGCAGCCGGAGAAGGACGTCGTCAGGCCGGTGCCGGACTCCACCGTCGCCCGGACGATCGAGCAGGTCGGGTCGAGCAGCGGGGAGTCGAGGTAGGCCGAGACGTCGACGGTGCGCGACTCGCCCTCCTTCAGCCCGTTGACCGAGATCGGCCGCAGCCGCGCCGGGGCCTGGGCGTCGCCGCCGAGGACCCGGACGGCGATGCCGGACGGCTGGGCCATCCCCCGCGAGGAGACGCGCAGCCGACCGGTGGAGGTCTGCGCCGCCTTGTCGGCGTGGAGGGTGACCCGCCGGTTGCCCGGGCCGTCGACGCGCAGGTCGGCATCCGCCTCCTGCTCCCAGGAGACGTCGAACTCGACGTCGTCGAGGGTCATCCCCACCGGGAGCCAGGCGTGGCAGACGGTCGGGATGTCGAGGGTCCGGTCGAGGCCGCCCGCGGTGATCGTCACGGCGCCGTCCGGGCAGCGGAGCAGCGGCACCTTGGGGCCGATCTGCACCGGGATGGAGACGTAGGCGGTGCCGAAGTCCTTCTGGTCGACGGCCGTCTGGTCGGTGACCTCGAGCATCACCGCGGCCGGGCCGACGTACCCGTTCGAGCTCGTCAGCTCGAGGGTGCGGTTGTCGGGGACGGAGACCGCGAGGTCCTCGGCCGGCGACGCGGAGACCGTCCCTGCGGTCGTCACCGAGACGACGCGCCCGCGCGGCGAGCGGACGTAGTCGGCGAGCGAGACCGTCTTCGAGGAGTCGGGGTCCATCTGGACGACCTGGCCGGCGACGACGAACGGCTGGCCGTTGGCGCCGGTCGGGACGTGGATGAGCGCCATCGCGCGCTGCTGGTCCTCGTCCTCGATGACGTAGGGCACCGAGTAGGCGTGGTCGAGGACCTTGACCGAGACCCGGCCCTCGGGGGTGATGGTGGCGTCCGGGGAGAGGACGTCGACGACCTTGAGGGTCGCCGGGTCGGAGTCGACGTCGGTGTCGTTGGCCAGCGCGTCGACGACGGTGCTCGTCTCCCCCGGCTTCGGCGCGGCGACGTCGTCGTTGGCGACCGGCGGGTTCTTGTACCCCTTGACCGCGCGGACGAGGATGCTCGCCCGCGAGGGGTCGAAGAGGCCGTCGCTGATGCCGTAGACGAGGCGGTGCAGCTGGGTCGTGTCGTCCGGCACCCTGGTCTGCACGGTGTGGTCCTCGTCCACCCGCCACGCCTTGAGGTCCGCGGCGGAGTTGAGGCCCTCGGTCTGCACGTCGACGACGTCCCCGCGCGCGATGAGGTCGTTGACGAGCGGCTTGACCGTCACCGTCTTGCCCGGCGCCGCGAACACCTCGTCCGGCACCGCCACCGGCGGCTGCGGGTCGCCGGGCTGCACGACGCCGACGCGCACGAAGGCCCGGCTCGTCGCCCCGAACCGGTCGGTGACCTGGTAGGTGATGACCTCGGTGCCGGCGGCGAGCGGGAAGGACTCGTAGCGGATCGTCGTCGGGCCGATGCCGACGACCCGACCGAGGGTGAGGTCGACCGGTCCGCCGTCGCTGCCGACGACCCCGGTGACGGTGACGCTGTCGCCGTCCGGGTCGACCCCGAAGGTGGGGATGGTCATCGTCAACGGGTCGCCGGCGGTGACGGTGGCCGAGAAGCTGCGCGCCACGGGCGCCTGGTTCACCTGCTGCGGCGTCGGGAGAGGGTTGACCTGCACCCGGACCCGCGCGGTCTGGGCGCGTTCCTTGCTGCCCTCGGCGTACGCGGCGTACTCGATGGTGACGAACCTGGGGGCGCGCAGCCCCCGCGCCTCCGGGACGTAGCGGATGACGTTGCCGGAGGCGAAGGCGCGCTGGGCGTCGCCCTTGCTGACGACCTTGACGCTCCCCGGGTCGAGCCGCAGCGGGATGCCGTCGGCCATCGTGTCGTTGTCGAGGACCGGGATGCTCACCGTGTCGCCCTCGCGCACCGTGGCCTCGTCGTCCTGGACGAGCGGCAGGGAGTCGGCGAGCGGCCCCTGCTGGAGCACCTCGATCTCGCCGGTGGTGCGCTGGGTGCCGTCGCTCACGGTGTAGCGGACGGTGCCGCGCCGGCCCTGGTCGCCGACCGGAGCGGGGTCGCGGGCCTCGAGCCGGACCCAGCGGCCCTGGTAGATGGACGGCTGCAGCCAGGCGGAGTCGCCGCTGGTCTCGACCGCCGCGGTGACGAGGACGTCGCCGCGCGGCGAGTAGTCGTTGGCGAGGACGTCGACGATCGCGGGCGCCTGGTCGTGGAGGGTCGAGGTATCCGGGACGGCGACCGGGGGAGCCCCCTCGGGCGGCGCGACGAGGTCGACCCGGATGCGGCCGGGGGCCGCGCCGGCTCCGGTGACGGCGGCGTAGGTCAGCTCGTAGGTGCCCGGAGCGCTGCCGGTGACGGTGACCGTACCCGTCGCGAGGTCGGTGTCGACCTGGAGCGGGCCGACCGGGCGCACCGCGGATCGGAGCTTGAGGGTGGCGTCCGGCTCGCCCGGGTCGGCGCCGGCGATGTCGTTGCCGAGCGGCTCGACCTGGAGCGGCTTGCCGACGACACCGCGCACGGCGTCCGGCTGGGTCTTCGGGGCGACGAACTTCGTGTCACCGCTGGTCCCGATGACCTGCGCGTTGACCGAGCCCTTCGTCGTCCCGCCGCGACCGTCGCTGACGACGTAGCCGATCGGCTGGCGCCCCTCCTCGACCGGGGCGGTGATGGTGACCCGGCCGCCGCCGTCGACGACGGCACCCTCGACGTCGGCGCGGGCGGCGAGCACGTCGTTCTCCGGGTCGCGCCAGTCGGCGAGCACCGGCACCGAGAGCCGCTTGCCGGCGATCACCGGGTAGACCTGCTGGGCGACCTTCGCGCCGCCCGCGCGGATGCGTGGCGCGCCGTTGACGTCGTCGCCGACCACGCGGACGCTGACCTTGCCCGCCTGCTTCGAGGTGGCCTTGCCGTTGTTCACCTTGTACGAGAACTCGAACGAGCGGCCCTCGCTGCCGGCGGGGACGGCGAGGTCGATGGCCTGGCCGTCCGACGAGACGGTCGCGGTGGCTCCCCGCAGGGTCGGGGCGCTGACGTCGCGCTGGTCGATGGCGAGGACCGACCCGGCGACGTCGGTGTCGTTGTCGAGGACGTGCAGCTTGCTCGTCCGGCCCGGCCGCACGGACTCGGCGTCGTCCACGGCCTTCGGCGGCTGCTGCGCAGCCGCCTCGTCGACGAGGTTCTCGTCCTTCTTCTGGTTCTTGTCGTCCTGGCG
>JACXUW010000146.1 GCA_014763705.1 Micrococcales bacterium
GGCCCGTGGGTGCCGACCCGTCCCGCCGGCCGACCGTCGGCACCCACGGGCCCGCCGGCCCCTCCCGTCGCCCCGGCACCGTCGGTGACGCGCCGCCAGATGGGGGACGCACGACGGGCCGCGGATCGGCGTCGACGCAACCGACGGCTACGACGCCGTGGTGCCGCGCTGGTGCTCCTCGCCTCCGTGTCCCTCGGGATCTCGACCGGCGCCCTGGCGTCCTGGGGCGAGTCGGCGACCGGCTGGATCAATGGCCGCGCGGTGGTCGACCCGAGCGACGAGCCCGGCACCTTCCCGGCCGCGCACCCCTCGGCGACGCATCCGTCGGCGACGCATCCGTCGGCGACGCACCCGTCGGCGACGCCGACCCGTCGCTGACCGTCCCGGTCGCACCACGGTTGCCCGTGCCCTCAGGCGGCCTCACCCTCGTTGCCACCGTCACGCGCTGCCTTGACCCCAGCAGCGATGGAGTGCCACAGGTGCTGCGGCCCGAGCTCGTCGAGCACGCCGGCCCGCCGGAGCACCCGCCGCACGGCGGCGAGCACGCGGACGAGGTGGACGTCGACGCCGCGGCGGCGGAGCATCCGGACGAGGTGGCCGAGCCGGTCGCAGGTCGTGGAGTCCATCTGGTTGGTGGCCTCGAGGTCGAGGACGAGGGTCGTCCCACCGTCCCGGGCGAGCCGCGCGAGGGTCATCCGCTCCACCTCGGCGAGCACCGTCGAGGCGTTGGCCCAGAACAGCGGCCCGTCCGGACGGATGACGATGACCCCTGCGTAGGTGCGGCGGGTGGGGTCCGACGTGAGCGAGCCCCACGCCGCCTTCTCGGTGTCGACCCGGCCCATCTCGTCGACGCGCACCTGCACCGAGCGGTAGACGAGGCCGAGGATGGACTGCGCGACCGCGACGAGGAGCCCGTTGAGCGGCCCGAACGCGAGGACCCCCACGAGCGCGACGACCGCGGCGACGAAGTCGTTGCGCCGCAGCCGGGAGTAGCGGCGGAACGCGGACGGCCGCACGAGCCCCCACACGGCGTGGACGACGATCGCCGAGAGCACGGTGCGCGGCAGGTCGGCGAGCAGCCCCGTCGCCGCGACGAGGAAGGCGAGCGTGACGACGGCGGCGGTGATGCCGCTGACCTGGGTCCAGGCCCCGGCCCGGGCGTTCGCGGCCGTCTTCGACAGTGAGCCGCCGACCCCCATCCCGCCGAAGAGTCCGGAGGCCAGGTCGGCGGCGCCGTGGGCCACGAGCTCGCGGTCGTCGGTGCGCACGTCGACCTCCTCGGCCGAGAAGAGCCGGACGGCGGCCAGCCCCTCGGCGATGCCGACCGCCGCGATCGCCAGCCCTCCGGTGACGACGCCGCCGATGACGTGCAGGTCGACGGTCGGCAGCGCCGGGACGGGCAGCCCGCTCGGCACGACGCCGACGACGCTCACTCCGCGCCCGGCGAGGTCGGCCTGCGCGGCGAGGAGCACCCCGCCGACGAGGACGAGCAGCGACCACGGCACTCGCGGGGCGAGCCGCTGCCCGGCGAAGAGGACGACCAGGGCGCCGGCGCCGACCGACAGGGTGAGCGCATCGAAGTCGACGATGCTCCGCAGGAGGATGAGGAGGCGTTCGGGGAGGGAGCCGGTCGGTGACGGCAGCCCGGCCAGCGCCGGAACCTCGCCGACGACGATGAGGACGACGAGCCCCGCGACGAACCCGGTGACGATCGGCTCGCTGAGGAACTGGGCCACCCAGCCGAGGCGCATCAGGCCGGCGGCCACGAGGACGACCCCGGCGACGACGGCCAGGGCGGAGGTCAGCCCGACCGCGAGGGCGGGGTCGCCGCCGGAGAGCACCCGGACGATGGACCCGGAGAGCACGGACACCGTCGACACCGGCCCGACGAAGAGGACGCGGGAGGACCCGAAGAAGGCGTAGGCGAGCAGTGCCGGCGGGAGGGTGTAGAGGCCGACCTGGACCGGCACCCCGGCGACCGCCGCGTACCCGAGCGACTGCGGCACCGCGAGGGCGGCGACGAGCAGCCCGGCGAGGACGTCGCCGGAGAGATGGCGGCGTTGGTAGTGCCGCAGCGTCCGGAGGTTCTCCGGGACCACCGAGGGCGGGACGCGCACGGCCCCAGTCTGCTCCTGTCAGGACTCGGTCAAGAGCAGGTTCGGATTCCGTCGTCCGAACGGGTTCACGACCCCGGCCGAGCCGTCCATCGGGTGTCCGGTCAGCCGTCCTCGACCGTTCGGTGGAGCCTGACAACGGTGTCGGTAAAGGGTCCTGCCGACCTTGGTAAAGGGTTGGTCAAGTCGCCCGTCAACCCTCTTCTGCGTCAGTAATTTTCGAGCAGCAGCAGGGAGAGTCGGAGGAGTCAGGTGAGCACCACAGTCGACACCGCGTACGGTGCGAGCGTCCGCGTTCCGAGCCCGGCGTTCCGGGCGACGTTCGCGCCCAGGACGTCCGCGTCGACGAGCGCCGTGCCGACCCCGGGCGACCCCCTGGGTTCGGTCCTCGGCGGAGTGACCGAGTACGCCGCGCCCGTCGAGCGCCCGGTGGCGCGTCTCGCGTCCACCACCGCGACGGCGACCCAGGCCGCCCTGGCCGAGTCGATCCTCGACGCCGAGGACGCCCTCACCTCCGTCCACCGCGCCTGGTTCGCGCCGGCCCGCCGCCCGGAGGCTCCGCGCCCCGAGTGGGTCGACGAGACGACCATCCGCGCCCGCCACATCGAGGCGGCGCTGCGTGGGGTGCCGTGGTTCGACCTGCCGAACCGCCGTCGCGCCGCGAAGGCTGCGCAGCGTGCTGCGCACACCGACATCGACGTCGCCCGTCGTGCCGCTGAGGAGCGGGTGCAGGCCGAGGAGGCCCGCATCGACGCCTGGTGGAACAACCTGTGCGCCAACGACCCCCAGACGGTCACCGAGTACGTCAACGGCGTCTTCGCCGCCGACGCCGGTTCGCGGGCCACGGCCCTCGGGACGCGCGGAGCGGCCATCGAGGTCGCGGTCCTCGCGCCGGGCGAGCACGTCCTGCCCGCCGAGCAGGTCCGGATGGCCGCCGACCGGTCGCTGACGATCCGCCGCGCCTCCGCCTCGCACCGCGCCGAGCTCTACCGCCAGCACGTCGCCGGTCTCGTCGTGGCCACGGCCCGCCGCGCCCTCGCCGCGTCGCCGGGCGCCGACTCGGTGACCGTGCACGTCCTGCGCTCGACCTGCACCGGGCCGTTCGACGACGTGTCGCTGCTGGCCGTCGCCGACATCGCCCGCGACGACCTGCAGCGGGCCGACTTCGGCCTCGACGCGGTGTCGCTGCTCGGGCGGATCGGTCGTCGGGTGCGCCTCGGCGTGGCCGGCGCCGAGTCCGCGATGGAGCCGCTGCCCCTGGACGTCGTCCCGGGCCTCGCGCAGCGCCTCGAGCGCCGCTGCAGCACGCACCGCGCGTCCGCCTGATGCGGTTCGTCGCGCCCCCCACCTGGCCGCCGATGCCGGAGGGGTGGCTGCCCGACCCCGGATGGAAGCCGGAGCCGGGATGGCCCGCCGCGCCCCGGGGCTGGCAGTTCTGGCGCAACGACTACGGGGTCGCGGTGCCCGGGCCCGAGGGGCTCTACGGGACCAAGCCGCGACTCCTCACCGGCCACGGGATCGTCCTCGCCGTGGCCACCGGGCTCCTGGGCTTCTACGTCGGGGTGGGAGGGGGCTTCGGCGCACACGCCCAGGACACGGCCCCGGCGCGGACGGTCGTGTCCACGCCGGGGCCCACACCGAGCGCCTCGCCGTCGGTCAGCCCGTCGGCGCCGTAGCTCGCTCACGCGCGGGGCGGGTGGCCCCTGGTGGTTCTCGTGGTTCTCGTGGTGCGCCGTGGCCGGACCTGTGGACAACTCGGGTGGCGGTTCGGCGGGTTGTGGCTACGGTGATTCTGCGGGGTTGCCGAGGGGGCGCCCGGAGAGGGAGGCATGGCACGGGCGGTGCGGGTGACGCGGGCGGCGCGGGGCGTGCGGTGGACGGCGGTCTTGGGGATGCTCAGCGCGGTCACGCTGGCCGGGTGCGACTCCGGCGGCGACGACCCGGTCGTGTCCCCGACGCCCACCGCCTCGTCGACGAGTGCCTCGCCCTCCGCCAGCTCGAGTCCGTCGCCGACGCCCAGCTCCACCGGTCCCGACATCCCCGCAGCTGCCCGCCAGAAGACCAACGCCGGCGCAGAGGCCTTCGTGAGGTTCTTCTTCGACCAGTTCAACGTGGCGTGGACCCAGCCTCAGCCCGGCCTCATCAAGGCACTCAGTGACCCCGCATGCCAGTTCTGTGCGAAGGCCGAGTCGACCGCCCAGTACTTGAACGCACATGCCCAGAGGTACCAGTCAGTTCCATCGACTCTGCTGACCGTTGACGTGTTCGGAGGGGCCCCAACCGGTCAGCAATTCACAGAAATTCACCTCGTCCAGAACGCCGCCAAGATCGTAGATTCGGCGGGCAAAGTCGTCGATACAGATCCGCGTCTGGACAAGCGGTACTACGTGACTCTCAAGTGGGCTGGAGACGGGTGGCGCCTCTTGGAACTGGAGAAGACCAAATGATGGCGGGGGCGGCGCGTCTCGGGCTGGGAGTTCTGTTGCTGGCGAACTCAGCGGGTCCACCGGACCACTCGATCGACGGGATGGCGTCAGATAGCGGCACGCGTGTAACGCTCAACGCGGCAGAGATGAAGGACCTCGACGGGTCCTACTTCCGAAACGCCGTCGCCTCGGGCCCGTTCCACGACTACAAGGCGGTCTCCGTCTGCGGCAACGCCGGACCGGACTCCCCGAACGACGGTGACCTCTGTCCCCAGTCCTGGGGTCTGTGCCGGATCGCGACGGGTGGCGGCGACGGGCCGGCCGTCGTCGTGTACCGACGGGTGGTCGAACGTGACGGCACGCCGGTCGCCGGACCGCTCGGACAGTGGCAGCAGGTCGCGTTGACCTGCTACCCGGAACGGGTCCCGGGCAACGGCAACGCCCTGACCATGGCGATGATCCGGGACGCGTTCCACGACACCGACTTCACGGTGCCCACGGTGAACATCCAACCCGAGGGCGATGTCACGCTCGTCAATCTGCCCACCTACTTCCAGGTGCAGTTCCCGGAGTCGGGCTTTGGCCCCGACGAGGTCGACACGCCGGACCCGGCCCGGCTGCTCGGCCACCACATCGAGGTCCGACCACGCCTCAAGTCCGTCACCTACCACCTCGGGGAGCGGACCATCGGCCCGACGCAGGACCTCGGCGGCCCGTACCCGAACGGCACCGTCGTCCAGACCTACACCCGTCCCGGCTCCCACCAGGTGCGCGTCGACATCGTCTACACCGGCCAGTTCCGCGTCGGCGGCAGCGGCTGGATCGACATCCCCGGAGAGGTCGACCTCCAGGGGACCCCGGTCACCCTGAGCGTCCGCGAGGCCAGGTCGCGCCTCTACACCGGCTGAGGGCGGGGCCGGACCAACCCGACCCCGTCCCCGGGCACTGTGAGCCTCAGGCGAACAGCTTGGCCGCCGTGACGAGCGTCTGCCACACGCCGTAGGCGAGCAGCAGGAGCACCACGCCCCACGACAGGTAGACCCGCAGCGAGCCACCGCGCGCCACCGACCCCTCGGCCTCACCTTCGGCGAAGTCGCGCGCCGCCTCGGTGGCCCGTCCCTCGGGCTCGTGGAAGCGCGAGGCGACCGGCTTGACGAGCAGGTTGGCCACGAACCCGACGACCAGCACCCCGACCATCGTGAACAGCGCCGGTCGGTAGTCCGCGGCCGTCAGCTTGCCCGGCGTGCCCGCGGCATCGAGGAAGCCGTTGATGATGAGCGGCCCGGCGACGCCCGCGGCCGACCACGCCGTGAGCAGCCGTCCGTGGATCGCCCCGACCTGGAAGGTGCCGAAGAGATCGCGCAGGTAGGCCGGCACCGTCGCGAACCCACCGCCGTAGAAGCTGATGATGATCGCCGCGACGAGCACGAAGATCGCCGTCGACGTCGAGCCGGCCAGTGCGAGAAGCAGATAGAGCACGATGCCGACGCCGAGGTAGACCATGTAGATCGGCTTGCGACCGATCCGGTCCGACGTCGACGACCACACGAACCGTCCCGCCATGTTGAAGAGCGACAGCAGCCCGACGAACCCGCCGGCCGCCGCGACCGCCACCGAGGACTTGCCGTCCGACCCGCGGAAGAAGTCCTGGATCATCGGGGCGGCCTGCTCGAGGATGCCGATGCCGGCGGTGACGTTGCAGAAGAGGACGACCCACAGCAGCCAGAACTGCGGGGTCCGGATGGCGTTGGCCGCCGACACCGACCGGTCGGTGACGAGCGACTTCCGCGCGACGGTCGACGGGTCGAACCCGGCTGGCGACCATCCCGGCGCCGGCACCCGGACGTTGGTGACGCCGATCATCATGATGAGGAAGTAGATGACGCCGAGGCTGACGAAGAGCATCGTCAGCGCGTGCCCGTCGGCGAGGGAGCTCGCGACGGACGGGTCGTACGCCGGGTCGTAGAACTTCAGCAGCTGCCGGGAGAGCGGGGAGGCGACCATCGCCCCGCCACCGAAGCCCATGATCGCCATGCCGGTCGCGAGGCCGGGACGGTCCGGGAACCACTTGATGAGCGTCGAGACCGGCGAGATGTAGCCGATGCCCAGGCCGATGCCGCCGATGACGCCGTAGCCGAGGTAGACCAGCCACAGCTGCGAGGTGGCCATCCCGACGGCGCCGACGAAGAACCCCAGCGCCCAGGCGCACGCGGCCGCGAACATCGCCTTGCGCGGCCCGACGCGGTCGACCCACGTGCCGAGCACCGCCGCCGCCAGACCGAGCATGACGATGGCGATGGAGAACACGATGCCCACCGCGGTGAGCGAGCTGTCGAAGTGCGCGACCATCGAGGCCTTGTAGACGCTCGTCGCGTACACCTGCCCGATGCACAGGTGGATGGCGAGCGCCGCCGGCGGGATGAGCCACCGGTTGTAGTTGTGCGGCGCGACGGTGTGGTGCCGGTCGAGGAGCGAGAGCAACCCGCCGGAGGGCGCGCCGCGTTCGTCGGTGGTGGTGGCCATGCTGTCCCCTTCGCAACGTCCCGGCGCCCCGTTGCGCCTCGGGTGCGCCCGTCGCCGGGCGCACCGGGTCCGAGAGTAGGCACGCCGACGAGCGCGCGGGGTCCGCGCGACCGAGGAATCCGGTGGGTGTCACGGCTGGTCGGGCGGGTGGATGTCCCGTCGTCCACAGGCGGCGACCGACAGCGCGGTCGTCCACAGGCGGCACGTCCGGCGCGGTGTGGTGCCGTCCAGCTGTCGGTGCTCCTGCCTAGGCTCGTCGTGACGAGGTGAGCAGCAGGAGGTGGCGATGGAGGTCCAGCAGGCCCTGGCGATGGGACGTCGGCTGGTGCGCGAGCACGGTCTCGACGGATGGACCGTCGTCGCCGACCGCGCCAAGACGCGCGCCGGCGTCTGCCGTTTCGCGCGCCGCCAGATCGGCATCAGCGGCCCGCTGACGACGCTGCACTCCGAGTCCGAGGTCCGCGACACCCTGCTCCACGAGATCGCGCACGCCCTCGTCGGCCCCGAGCACGGGCACGACGCGGTCTGGCGGGAGACGGCCGTCCGCATCGGGTGCTCGGGCGAGCGCTGCGTCCCCGCGGACGCACCCCGGGTCCCGGGCGACTGGGTCGGCCGGTGCCCCGCGGGCCACGAGCGCAGCCGGCACCGGGCGCCGACGCGGGTCATGTCGTGCGGCCGCTGCTCGCGCACCTTCGACCCGCAGCACCTCTTCTCGTGGACCTTCCGCGGCCGCCGTGCGTCCCTGCCG
>JACXUW010000612.1 GCA_014763705.1 Micrococcales bacterium
CGGGTCACCCGGGTCGGCACCGCGACGACGCGGTCGATGCCCGGCCGGGCCGGCACCGACCGGGCCCTGCTCGCCGACGTCGACGGCCTCGAGGCGGCCACCGAGCTGACCGCCGGCGCGTGGCCGGAACGCCCGGACGACGCCGCCGCGGCCGGGCGCGGTCGGGTGCCGGTCGCGCTGCCCGAGTCCGCGGCCACCGCCCTCGGGGTGCGGGTCGGCTCCACGCTGCCGCTCGCCGACCTCGTCGACGCGACGAAGCCGAGGGTGACGGTCGAGGTCGTCGGGCTGTTCCGCCCGCGCGCCGCCGACGACGCGCTGTGGGCCGACCTGCCCCTGGGACTCGACGGGGTCACGGAGTCCGACTTCACCACCTACGGTCCGTTCGTCGTGGCCCCGGGCACCTTCGACGGGCCCCTCGTCGGCACCTCGAGCGTCACCTGGCGCGCGGTCCCCGACCTGACGGGCGTCAACGCCGCCGATGTCGGGGCGCTGGCCCGGACCACCGACGAGGTCGTCACCGGGCTGCGCGCCGGCGTCGGGCTCCCCGCGGTCGAGGGGGTACCGGAGACGGCGCGCCCCGCGACCGTGCCGGTCGAGAACGCCCGGGTGGCGACCGGGCTGCCCGCCCTGCTCGACGCCGCCGGCCTCGTGGGCGACCGCGTGCGCGTCGCGCTGCTCACGCCGACCGTCCTCCTCGGCCTGCTCGGCGGGGTCGCGCTCGTCGGCGCCGCCGCCCTCCTCGCCTCGCTGCGGGTCGGCGAGACCCGGCTGCTGCGCACCCGGGGTGCCTCGACCGGGCGCCTCGCGGCGCTCGCCCTCGGGGACGCCGTCGTCGTCGCGGCGGTGGGGCTCGTCGGCGCGGTCTTCGCCGCCCCGGCGCTGGCCCATCTCGTGGCCGGGGAGCCGGGACCCGCGTGGAGCACCGCCTCGCTGGGGGACGCGGTCCTGTGGCGCACGGCGGCCCCACTGGCCGGCCTCGCCGTCGCCGTGACGGTCGCGACGACCCTCGGCGTCGGGCGCTCGCGCGAGGGGGGCCGGACGCGGCCGGCGGCGCTCCGGCTCGCCGCCGGCTCCGGTCTCGACCTCGTGCTCGTCGTGCTCGGTGTCCTCGCGGCGGTCCAGCTGCGGCGCTACGACGCCGCCGGCGACACGACCGTCGACCCCGTGACGACCGTCGCACCCGCACTCGTCGTGGCCGGCCTCGCGGTCCTCTGCCTGCGCCTGCTCCCCGTGCTGGCGCGCGTCGTCTCGCGGTGGGGTGCAGGGCGGCCGGGGCTCGACGCCGCCTGGGGTGGATGGCAGTTCGCCCGGCGGGTCGCCGGCCAGGGTGGCACGCTGCTCCTCGTCCTGCTCGCCGCCGGGATGGGCACGATCGCCCTCGGCCACTCCGCGACCGTGGACCGCGCCGTCGCCGACCAGTCGGCCTTCGACACCGGTGCCCCGCTGCGGGTGGTCCGTGAGGTGGCCGGGCCCGGTTCGGCCGCCACCGGGGTCACCGCCCGGGGGTCGCCGGACGCGCGG
>JACXUW010000147.1 GCA_014763705.1 Micrococcales bacterium
GCACCGCACGTTCCCGCACGCCCTCACCGGCGAACGACGCGACCCCCCAACCCCGGAGCGGGTGCCCCAAGCCCTCGCCGCGTGGGACGTTGCAGCCCACCGCGGCTTGGCCCACCATCCCAGCTTGGCCACAGTGTTCGAGGTCACCCGCGTCCACGCCGCCACCCTCGCCTTGACCCGCCCCATCCTGAACGCCGCCGCCACCTCCGACCAGATCGACCACGACGTCTTCGCCGCACAGCTCGACACCCAGCTGGCCGCTGGCTCGGCAGCCTGGCACACCCTGCACGGTGTCGTCCGTGACCTCATCGAGCCAGGATCCCGCCGCATGGATCCCGCGCTGCGCATCGCAGGCTCCGAACTCCTGGCCAGCCTCAGCGAAATCGTCCTTGACGGCACCACCATCGCCACGCCGGCGGCCATCATCATGCGGGCCACCCCAGAGACCGTTCCCGCGCTGACTGAGGCTCTCGCCACCCACCACGAGATGAGCGCGGTTGTCCTTGACACTCTCACCCACCCCGGACTACGAGTCGATGCCCGCGCAGCCCAGGACTACCTTCACGCCAGCGTGGCCTTCGCGACGGATTCAGACGTCGGTAGCCCCTCCCGGGCATGGATCGACCCGCACGACTTGGCTGCCCGCCGCCAGATATCCCTACCGCAACCCCTGAGGGCTGACCTTTGTCGGCTAGCCCACCAGGCGAACGCCACGACGGCAAGCCTTGCGGAATCACCGGCAGTCCGCCCGGCGCGTGCTCAAACTCCCGGACCTGCGGAGTCCTGCAGTCCGGCTCGTCTGCGATTCCCGCGGCTAACGGCGGCACCGCCCCGAGGGCCACAAGCCGTGACGCGGTCCCGATGAGCCGAGAAGCATCATCTTAGCCACGTACCGGCGGGAGGGGGGGAGCGCTTCGCTGCCCGACCGAAGGCTGCCTGACCTGCGGCGATGTCGGGTGGGGCGTGTCGGGCTTGAGTCGACGACCGACGGATCATGAGAGCACGGAACCGGGTGTCAGACGGACTCCTGCAGGCGCTTGACCTGCACGTTCGCGCTTCAGACGAGCGCCATGCTGGCCCTTGACGGCCATGGCAACTGCATCACATTGCACCGCGCCTAGGTGTCCGGCCGGCGGTGCAATCGGCGCGTCGGGCGCGACTCAGGTCGCAGGTGGTGGCTGCGCTCTGCCGCACGCTTACGTGTCTTCGTTCTCGGCGGCGTGGATCGCCTCAGGGCTCGACGTCCGTGGCTGGGGCGTCCTCTCGCGCTTCGTGGTCAGCTCGAGTGTCGATGGGTGCACCGTTAGGGGTGACGGAGAACGGGTCGGTGTTCTGTCGGCTCGGGTCCGGCCTGGAGGCGTTCACGGCCCTGTGGATGGTGGCGCTCCTGGGTGCAGCAGTCCCAACCGACCCCTACGTCGCATTCGGCGCGCTCACTCAGGTCCGTCATCCATGACTCTGCTGGACTCCACTCCCTCGCGCGGGAAGAAGGGTGGGGCGGGCCCGGCCAGGAGGCGGCCCCGGCCGTACGGCGGTCTACTGGGACTGTCGGTGTCCGGCCGCCTCGGCGTGCCGGGGCTCGGCGGCTGTCTCCGTGGACCGGCCTCGCCTCAGCACGGCGAACCCGGCGACGACCAGGATTGTCAAGACGAGGGCAGCCACGGCCGAGGCCCCCAGCCACTCTCTGGGCAGTTCCTGGGCGACGATGAGGGTTCCCATGACCAGGACGAACCAGCCGAACACCTTGCGAAGGAGGTCTGGCGGGATACGCCCGGCCAGCTGTCCACCCGCCAGGGCTCCGACGACGGCGGCGGCGGTGACGGACAGGGCGAGACCCCAGTCGATCGAGACCGTGGCGAGGTAGCCGGCGAGCCCGCCGAGGGACTTGATCGCGATGACCACCAGGGACGTACCGACCGCAACAGGCATCGTCAGGCCACCGAGTAGGGCCAGGGCCGGGACGACGAGGAACCCTCCGCCGGCACCGACCAGGCCGGTGACCAGGCCGACCACCACACCGTCCAGGAGCACCCGTCCGACCGGGAGGTGGTCGTGCACCCTTCTGCCGTCGACCTCGCGTCGTCCTCGCAGCATGGCCACCGAGGTGGCGATCATCATGGCAGCGAACGCGAGCAGCAAGATCTCACCAGGGATGTAGTGGGCCACCCGACCTCCGGCGTAGGCACCGGCCATCCCGGCGCCGCCGAAGATCAGACCCGTTCGCCACTGGACGCGTCCGGCGCGTGCGTGGGACACCGCGCCGACAGCGCTGGTGACGCCGACGACCAGCAGGGAGGTGGCGATGGCGGCCTTGGCGTCCAGACCTGCCACGTAGACCAGAAGCGGGACGGTCAGGATGGACCCGCCGCCACCCAGCATGCCGAGGGTGAGCCCGACCAGCACGGCCAGGGCGATCGCGAGAACAGTCATTCTGCCCGCCCCTATGCCGCAGACTGCTGCGAGGGGAGCGCGCCCAGTACCTCGCGGAGGGACCGGTCGGCCGGTCCCTTGTTGTACGGGAGCATTCCCAGGATCTTGCTCATCGCGCACGAGTCGGTCGCGGCCGCGTAGGTCAGCCCAGCACCGATGCCTCCCGCGACGAACCGGGCACTGGGCAGCTTCAGGCTCGTGAGGATGCTGGCCAGGACCAGCGACCCGGCAGCCAGACGGACCTGGCGGTCCATGGCCCAGCGGGCCTGCCCCCGCACGACGTCGCCGCCGGCGGACGCGAACGCCGGGACTCCGCCGTCGAGGATGTGCAAGTTCTCCGCGCCGACGCCGGCCAGGCGCAACCGGGCCTGGGACGCGCGGACTCCCGTCTGACAGACGAGCACGACCTTACGGTCCAGTCGGGCAGCGAACTCCGCAGCGTGCTCACCGAGGAGGGTAATCGGGACGTTGTAGGAGCCCGGGATGTGCATGGTCTCGAACTCTGCGGGAGAGCGGACGTCGACGATCGTGACGTCGTCGGGACGGCCGGCCCAGTCGATCACCGTGGCGGCGTCGACGGTGTCAGGGGCGGGGGGAGCGGTGGTCATCGTTCCTCTGTTTCGTGTCGTTTGGGGTTGCAGGTGGCCGTGCAGTCCGTGGCCACGGCCTTCATCGAGCGTGGTCGTGGACGAAGGTCGGCTCAGCCGCGGCCGAAGAGGCGAGCGAGGCGGCTCGGCCCGGCAGCAGCGGTCCGTTCGGCGTCGCTGTGCCCGGGGCAGCGGTCGGTGCGAGGAACGCCGGCCATGACCTGGTCGACGTGCTGGCCGCAGCCGGCCCAGGTGGTCCTTCCGCAGACTTTGCAGGTTGCTGCACGGCACATGGTGGTTCTCCTTGGTTGAGTGGTTCGGGGGGCGGAATGGTTGCTCAGGCGGCGGAGGTCAGCGGTAGCCCGGCCTGCTGGGCGTGCTGGGCGAAGTCGTCGTCGATGGCGACGACGTGCCGACCGTGGGCAGCCAGGACCGATGTGGCGATGGAAGCGCGGTAGCCGCTGGCACAGTGGACCCACACTTCGCCGGAGGGAACCTCGCCGATTCGGGTGAGGATCTCGTGGATGGGGATGTTGACTGCCCCCTCGATGTGGGTCTGGGCGTGTTCGGAGGAGCGGCGGAC
The DNA here is from genome assembly GCA_014763705.1 of Micrococcales bacterium. Taxonomy (GTDB): domain Bacteria; phylum Actinomycetota; class Actinomycetes; order Actinomycetales; family Dermatophilaceae; genus Phycicoccus. The sequence goes on from JACXUW010000147.1 coordinate 3,601, forward strand.
GTCCAGGACGACCACCCGTCGGTGGTGGCGGACCTGGGTCAGGTCGGGGAAGGTCGCCCGCTCGAAGGTGCCGAGAGGGGCGTCGCTCCACTCCTCGGGTGACCCGGTGGCGGCGCCCTCGAGGTGGTCGATGCCGATCCGGATGAGCTCGCGCTGTGCGGCGGCGACCTGCTCGGCGCTCTCTCCGAGGAGGGTGAGCGGGGTGCCCCAGGGGATGAGCCAGCCGAGGTAGGTGGCGAACTGCCCGTCGAGCCCGATGTTCAGGCTGCCGCTGACGTGGCCGGCGGCGAACGCGGTCCGGGTGCGCAGGTCGACGACCCACTCGCCGGCGCTGATGCGGGCAGCGATCGCGTCCCGGTCGGCCGCCTGCGGAGCGGCGAGGTCGGGCTCGAGCGGTCCAGCACTGTTGGCAGGTGCCATGTGCACGTAGTAGGCGGGGTAGGCCTCGAGGTCGGCGAGCGTCTGCTCGACCCACTCCTCCTCGGCGCGGGTCAGCACCGGGTTGGACATCTTCTCGTCGCCGATCGTGGAGGAGGTCGCGCTGCCGGAGGAGCCGGGCGAGCAGAAGGACCCGAACCCGTGGGTCGGCAGGACCTCCGTGCCCTCGGGCAGCTCCTCGGCCAGGCGGCGGGCGGAGCTGAACTGGTGGTGGACCAGGTCGTCGGTGTGCTCGTGGCCCAGAAGGTCCGGTCGGCCGGTGGCTCCGTAGAGCAGCCCCCCACCGGTGAAGACGGCCACCACGTGCGTTTCGCCGGAGCCGGACGTGGACTCCAGGGCGTACGACAGGTGGGTGAAGGTGTGCCCAGGGGTGGCGATCGCCCGGATCCGCAGGGTCGAGGAGATCTCGACGACGTCGCCGTCGCGGATGGGCGTGCGGTCGAAGGTGACGGGGTCATCGGCGTTGACGTGGTAGCTGGCGCCGGTACGTCGGGCCAGGGCGAGGCCCCCGGTGACGTAGTCGTTGTGGATGTGGGTCTCGACCACGTGGGTGATCCGCACGCGGTGCTCGTCGGCAAGGGCCAGGAGGCGCTCGATGTCGCGCTGGGGATCGACGACGACGGCGAGGGTCCCGTCGTGGGCGAGGTAGCTCCGGTCTCCGAGGGATGGGGTGTCGATGGGAATGATGACCGGCGCGGACGCGGTCTCGGCCTGTGAGGTCGTCATGAAATGTCCCTTTCGTCGCGAGTTCCACCGGGTTCCGCCCCGGCTACACGATACCAGGGGGGGTATGTATCCGGTCCACCGTAAGCCATGGGCGACCGCCTCCGCCAAATCGACGCCGGCTCGACCTCACGGCGAGGATGTGCTGGTGCTCGACAGGGCGTCGTGGATCGTCCACAGTTCTCAGCCCGGGACGTCCGGCGCTCGGCGTCTCGGCGGCGGAGGCCCTCCCGCCGCCGCGGGCGACGACGCTGCGGATGAACGTGCCGGCCGACCTGGAGAACGCGGCGTGACTGATGACTTCCCACGGGTCATATGCCCTGGCGTGCCGGCTCGGCCGTGAGCCGGCACGAGGCGGTCGCCGGTCAGCCGGTGACGACCTCGCCTCCGGCCTCCTGCCAGGCTCCGATGCGGCCGCCGAGGTGGTAGGCATCGGTGAAGCCCTGCTCCGCCATGGTGGCGACCGCCACGCCGGAGCGGTTCCCCGACTGACAGTAGACGGCGTAGGGCGCGCGCGGGTCGAGCGTCGCGATCCGGGCCGCGAAGTCCGGTGCGGACACGTCGGCGTTGACGGCACCCGGAAGGTGCCCCTGGGCGAACTCCTGGGGGGTGCGCACGTCGACGATGGTCGTGCCGGGGCGCTTGAGCGCAGCGGCGAACTGAGCGGCATCCAGCTCGGCACTGCTGGTCGGCGCAGCAGATGCCGTCGGCCCGCTGGACACGGCGACCGTGCTGTCGGTGGACCCCGAGCAGCCCGAGAGGGCGAGGGTGGTTGCCATGACGGCGGCGAAGGCAAGGACGGCGGTGCGGCGTCGGGAAGTCACAGCATCTTCTCCAGGCTTGCGGTCGTCGGATCCGGGGTGAGCAGGTGCAGGTCGAGCAGAGGGGTGTCGGCGTGCCACGAGGGGCCCGCCGTAGGCGGAGTCGCAGATCGAGGCCAGGCGCCTCCGCCGTGGCCACACCGTACCCTGGAGGGTACAGAAGGAGACCCTCGAGTCGGCGCTACGCGGCCTCCCCGCCCGGTGCGGCGAGTGCGTGTTGCCGTGACGGTCCATCCACGGGGCTGGGTGAGCCGGAACCGATGGACGGGCCGCGTCGGGCGCCTCCAGCAGGCCGAGGCCCGGAGTCCGCTGCGGGTAGCGTGACGTGCGACAGAGCAACCAGGAGGTCGTCGATGCCGACGGACGAGACCGACCAGGGGCCGAGGCCCTTCACCCTCGACATCGAGGCAGCGACATTGGGCACCACCAACTTCCGCACCACGATCTGGACAGGCGCGCATCTTCAGGCAACGCTCATGAGTATCGATCCGGGGGAGGAGATCGGGCTCGAGGTGCACCCGGACAGCGACCAGTTCCTGCGGGTGGAAGGAGGCCGGGCGCGAGTCCAGATGGGCCCGGAGCCTCACGATCTCAGTCACGACCAGGAGGTCACCGATGGTGGGGCAGTCTTCGTCCCCGCGGGCACGTGGCACAACGTCACAGCCTTGGGTGATGATCCGGTCCGCCTGTACGCCATCTATGCCCCGCGGGACCATGTGCCCGGCACCATCCACCGCACCAAGGGGGACGCGGAGACCGACCCCAACGAGCACTGAATCACAGCTCACGCGGGTCTCAAGCCGGCGGGGCGGGCGATCTGGTGAGGACGCACTCGTCGTCAGCCCTCCAGCGGGATCCGGGACCTCTCTGCCCGTATGGGACCGGACGTTGCCTCGCCAGTCCACGTAGTCCTTGGTGCAGCGGATCGTCAGCGGAAGCCACGGCGGTGGTGAGCGGCCGGTGGACCGCAGCGCCCAGAAGCATCCAGAGACACGGTTGTCCATCGAGGACGAGGTCAACTGGACAGGGTCAGGGGGACGAGGGTTGGTGTCGTGACGGGCCCCAGGCCTCGGACTGGGTGAGCCGGAACAGGTAGACCAGCGGGGGAAGGACGAGGACTCCGGCGAGGGCGACCACGATGAGCAGGCCGGTGAGCGTGGCCGGTGCCCCGGCCGCCTGGCTGATCGTCATCTCGTCGACCAGCATCCACGGGTACTGGGCGGTGCCCCAGCCGATGACGACGGATGCGACGGCTCCCACCGCGGTGACCCGCGCCGCGGCCGGGCGGTGACGGTGGAGGAGGGCGAGCGTGGCGGCGCCGGCGATCCCGGAGACGGCGATCAGGGGTGCTGCCCGCCCGAGCAGGCCGTCGCTGAGGGTGGGCGCGTCGCGGGTGATGGGGATCAGGGCGGCGAAGACAAGGACGCCGGTGGCGGACCCGACGAGCAGGGTGCGCCGGCGGAGCTGCTCGGTCAGGGCGTGGTCTCCGCCGCGGTCGGCGTCGGCCGTGAGGAACACCCCGGCGAGCACGGAGCAGGTGCCGACCGCGATCAGGCCCCCGAACAGCGAGGTGGGGTGTAGCCAGGAGCTCCAGAGCGGGCCGTAGCCGGTGGCCGGGACCCGGCCGGAGGCGATGGCGCCGGCGACGGTGCCCAGGAAGAACGGGGTGATCAAGGACGCTCCGGCGAAGACGACCCCGAAGAGCTGTGCCTGGGCGAGGGTGGCGGCGTACTTGCGGAACACGAAGGCCGCGCCGCGCAGAACGATGCCGAGGAGCGCGAGGAACAGGGGGACGACGAGGGTGGTGGTCACTGCGGCGAAGGCGGTCGGGAAGCCGGTCCACCAGATCACGAGGACGTAGATGAGCCAGACGTGGTTGGCCTCCCACACCGGCCCGATGCTGTGGTCGATGAGCGTGCGCAGGGCGGCGCCGCGGCGGGACCCGCCGGCGGTGGCGTCGAAGAGTCCGGACCCGAAGTCGGCGCCACCGAAGAGGGCGTAGACGACGACGCCGAGGAAGAGGGCGGCGGTGACGCTGTTCGCGAGCACGGTCAGCGACTTCCGGTGGCGGGCGCGGTGTCCTCGCGCTCCGGGTCCGTGTCGAACTGGGAGGGGCCGTAGGGGCTGGGG
>JACXUW010000613.1 GCA_014763705.1 Micrococcales bacterium
TGGGCGGTGCGCCGGCCGTCGGCGGGATGGCGCCGGCGTTCGGCGTGCCCGCGGGCGACGAGCCGGTCGATGACCTGCGAGGAGGCGGCGGAGGTGACGCCCAGGGCGCGGGCGAGGTCGACCGGACCCATCGAGCGCATCGCCAGGTGGCGCAGGGAGTGCAGCTCGGACGTGGAGAGCCCGGCCCGCCGGGCCACCTCGTGGGGGACCTGGGCCGCGACGTCGGTCAGCTCCTGGAGCGTGTCGAGCGTGCTCGAGCCGGTCCAGGCCGGCACGAGCTCGGTGACCGCGCGGTTTGCGTCGACGGGGTCGTGGTCCGTAATATCCCTCACCAACTTAGTAATCAGGTAAATCACCCAGTTCTCGAAGTCTACCAACGGAGGATCTCTCGTGGGACGCGTCGCCGCTCTCGTCACGCGCCGGTGGGTGGCCGGCCTGCTCGCACTGTTCGCCCTGCTCGCCGCGGGCGCCGTCGTCGGGGTGGTCGGCCAGGCCGACAAGCCGGACGGCACGCTGACCGCCCTCCCGCTCGACTCGGACAGCCGCGCCGCGGCCGAGCTGCGCCAGCGGCTGCCCGAGGCCCAGGGCTCGGCCGCGGTCGTCCTCTTCGCCCGCGACGGCCGGCTCACCGACGCGGACACCGCCGCCGTCGAGGCCCGGGCCCGTTCCCTGCCGGGTGCCACCGGGATGCCGCCGCAGGTGAGCGAGGACGGCACCGCGGCCGTCGTCGTGGTGCCGGTCGAGAGCGGCGACGCCACCCGCACCGCAGACACCGTGGAGCAGATCCGCGCGGCGGCGAAGTCCGGTCTGCCGGAGGGGCTCACCGCGCAGGTGACCGGCCCCGCCGCCATCCAGGCCGACCTCGCCGGGGCCTTCGACGGCGCCAACACCCGCCTCCTCCTCGCGACGGCGAGCGTCGTGGCGCTCCTCCTCGTGCTCACCTACCGCAGCCCGGTCCTGTGGCTCGTCCCACTGACCGTCGTCGGCGTCGCGGACCAGCTCGCCGGGGTCGTCGCGACCCGCACCCTCGACCTGTTCGGGGTCGCCTGGGACGAGTCGACCGTCGGCATCCTGTCCGTCCTCGTGTTCGGCGCCGGCACCGACTACGCGCTGCTGCTCATCTCGCGCTACCGCGACGAGCTGCGCACGACCGAGGACCGGCGGGCGGCGATGGCCCACGCCCTGCGCCGGACGACCGAGGCCGTCGTCTCCAGTGCCTCGACCGTCGTGCTCGGCCTGCTCACCCTGCTGCTCTCGGCGTTCCCCGCGACCCGCGGGCTCGGGCTGGCCTGTGCCGTGGGGGTCGTCGTCGCGGCGGCCTTCGCGCTCGTCGTCCTGCCCGCCGCGCTCGTCGTCTTCGGACGCTGGGTGTTCTGGCCCCAGGTGCCGCGGGTGGGCCAGACCGGCCTCGCCGACGGGCGCTCCCTGTGGCGCCGGGTCGGTGACGCGGTGGCCCGCCGCCCGGTCGCGGTGGTCGCGGTCGTCGTCGTCGGCCTCGCCGTCGCCG
>JACXUW010000614.1 GCA_014763705.1 Micrococcales bacterium
ACGTGATGGAGGCCTGGGTCGACCCGGACGGCGACCCCGTCTACCTCTCGGACGCCACCAACGGCACCGGCGTGGGAACGGTCGCCGACATCTCGCCGGTGTCATCGCGCACGGTGTACTGCACGACATGCGAGCCCGGCTGGTCGGCGGTGAAGGTGAAGGAAAGCCCGGAGGAGTTCGGGACGACGGTGGCCGTCGAACCGTTGAGCGTCTTGACGGCGGTCAACGACACCGCGCCCTTCGTGCCGTGCACGCGGTCGTCCAGGGTGACCGACATCGGCAGGCCGAGTTCCCCGGTCAACGCGAACGAGTCGGCGGACAGCTGTGGCGACGGGGTGACGGAGATGAACAGGGGCTGGCTCGTTGACGCGCCACGGGAATCCGAGACGGTGACATCGACCTGCACGCTCAGCGCCGTCGTGGTGTTGGGATCCGGGTGTTGGTAGGTGACCGTGCCTGCAGGGTCGGCGGCGACCGTTCCCACGCCGGTGCCGTTGGTGGCGTCCGAGAGGTAGACGGGGTCGCCGTCCGGGTCGACCCAGGCCTCCATCACGTCCACCGAGACGGTACCGCCGGGCAGGACATCGGGCGAGGGCCACGTGGCGAGACACCCCGGATCGCCACCGCACCAGATCGGCGCGTTGTTGACATCCTCCGGGACGACGCTGACGGTCACGCTGGCTGGCTCGGAGTTGAGACCGTCGGCCGTGGTCCCATCCGTCACCCGGTACGAGAAGGTCGCGGAGCCGGAGGCTCCCGCTGCGACCTCGATGACCAGCTGCTGACTCTCATTGGCGACGCGGATGGTGCCGAAGGACGGGTCAAGCCCCGTCACCGACGAGCCGATGATGCTCAGGACATCCTCGTTGGGGTCGTGGTCGTTCAGGAGCACGGGCAGGACGACGTCACGCCCCGCACGGACGCCGAAGGAGTCGGGCTCGGCGACCGGAGGTCGCGGGTCGAGGACGCGGTCGGGCGTCACGTTCTGGTCCTGCTCCTGTTGACGGGCGGCCTCTTCGCTGCGCCAGGACTGCGACGAGGCGACCAGCGCACCATCGGGCAGCGTCCACACCCACCCGGAGGTGGTCTCGTTGAGGATCGCCTGTCCGGAGTTGGCCGCGATGACCGGCGTCAGCTGCTCGTCCAGGGCCGCTCCGGCGTAGTCGAGGTCGGTGGCTCCGGACTCCGAGGACCACAGCGTGCCAGCTTCGGCGGTGAGCCATGCGCCGAACAGGACGCCCCCGACGGAGGTCGGCTGCGCGGGCGCACCCTGGGCGTCGACAGTGCGCTGCGTGTTCTGACCGTCGAGGGCGACCGTCACCAGCCCGCTTCCGTCGGCGACCGAGATCTCTGCTGCGGACGGGTCTGGACTCTGAAGAAGTGCGTTCTCATCGACATCGAGAGAGATCGGACCATCGACGCCCTGGACCCACAGTGTTCCGCTGGTGGGCTCCAAGACGGCCCACCGCCCGCCGACCCGACTCAGTTGCACGTCGTCGGTGGCCG
>JACXUW010000615.1 GCA_014763705.1 Micrococcales bacterium
CCCCCGGCCCCCGGTCGAACGACGAGGACATGCCGTCCGGGGGTCCCGCGGGACGGCATGTCCTCGTCGTTCGTCGGGTGGGTGGGCCGGCGAGCACGAGTTTTGTTGGACGTCCAAGTACCTCGGTACGCTCGACGCCATGCCAGCGACGAGGCTCATGCCGACCGAGGAGGGCCAGGACCTCATCGACCTGACCCGCGAGATCTGCGCCAAGGAGCTGCGCCCGCGGGTCGACGACGCCGAGCGGGCCGCCGCGACCGGCGAGCAGTTCCCGACCGAGGTCTTCCGCACGCTCGGCGGCGCGGGCCTGCTCTCGCTCCCCCACCCCGAGGAGCACGGCGGGTACGGCCAGCCCTACGAGGTGTACCTCCAGGTCGTCGAGGAGGTCGCCAGCGCCTGGATGAGCGTCGCCGTCGGGGTCTCGGTCCACTCGCTGACCGCGTTCCCGGTGACGACCTTCGGCACCGACGCCCAGCGCGCCGCCCTGCTGCCCGGGATGCTCTCCGGCGACCAGCTGGGGGCCTACTGCCTCTCCGAGCCGCTCGCCGGCAGCGACATCGCGTCGATGACCACGCGGGCGACCCGCGACGGCGACTCCTACGTGCTCAAGGGCCGCAAGGCGTGGATCAGCCACGCCGGGCACGCCGACTACTACACCACCTTCGCGCGCACCTCCGACGACGGCGGGCGCGGGCTCTCCTGCCTCGTCGTGCCGGCCGACGCCGAGGGCCTCTCCTTCGGCACGCCGGAGAAGAAGATGGGCCTGCACTGCGACACCGTGCGCGAGGTGATGTTCGAGGACGTGCGGGTCGACGCCGACCGTCGCATCGGCGAGGAGGGCCAGGGGATGTCGATCGCCCTCGCCGCCCTCGACGCCGGCCGGCTGGGCATCGCCGCCGCCGCGACCGGGCTGGCCCAGGCCGCCCTCGACCTCGCCGCCGGCTACGCGAAGGAGCGGCAGCAGTTCGGCCGCGCCATCGGCGAGTTCCAGGGCCTCGCCTTCCTGCTCGCCGACCTCGAGGCCGCCGTGACGAGCGCCCGCGCCACCTACCTGCACGCCGCCCGCCTCAAGGACGCCGGCCGCCCCTTCTCGAAGGAGGCCGCCGTCGCCAAGCTCGTCGCCACCGACGCCGCGATGCGGGTGACCACCGACGCCGTCCAGGTCCTCGGCGGCGCCGGCTACACCCAGGACTTCCCGGCCGAGCGCTACATGCGCGAGGCCAAGGTGACCCAGATCTTCGAGGGCACCAACCAGATCCAGCGGCTGGTCATCGGCCGGCACGTCCTGCGCTGACCCCGGAACCGGATGCCGAGCCCGGGCGTCCGAGCCCCGAGGACCCGACCGGAAGGACCACCGTGCGCACCCGCCTCCTGATCACCGCCGCCCTCGCCGCCGCCACCCTCAGCGCCTGCGGCAGCGCGACGAGCGGCACCGGCTCCACCGACGGCGGCAGCACCGCGCCGAGCAGCGCGCCCCCGAGCGCGACGTCGACGCCCTCGCTC
>JACXUW010000616.1 GCA_014763705.1 Micrococcales bacterium
CGCGGCCGGGGCGGCGGCCGGGGCGGCGAACGACGCGGCGGCCTGGGTCGGCACCCCGCCCACCTCGAGCCGCCGCTCGAGCCGGTCGAGGCGCGCGGCGTACCCGGCCTCCCCCGCCGCGCCCGGCAGGAGGATGCGGGCCGCGATGAGCTCGAGCTGGAGGCGCGGCGCGGTGGCCCCGGTCATCTCGGTGAGCCCGGCGTTGACGACGTCGGCGGCGCGCGACAGCGCACCGGCGCCGAAGGCCGACGCCTGCCGACGCATCCGCTCGAGCTGGTCCTCGGGGACGTGCCGGAGCACCTGGGCCGCGCCCTCCTGGACGGCGGCGACGACGATGAGGTCGCGCAGCCGCTCGAGGAGGTCCTCGACGAAGCGCCGGGGGTCCAGGCCGGTCTCGACGACGCGGTCGATCGCGCGGAACACCGCCGCGGCGTCGCCGGCGGCGAAGGCCTCGACCGTGGCGTCGAGGAGCTCGCCGTCGGTGAACCCGAGGAGCGCCGCCGCCGACTCGTACGTGAGCCCGCCCTCGCCGGAGCCGGCCATCAGCTGGTCGAGGACCGAGAGGGAGTCGCGGACCGACCCCCCGCCGGCGCGCACGACGAAGGAGAGCACGCCCGGGGCGACGGGGACGCCCTCCTTGGCGCAGAGCTCCTCCATGTACGACTGCAGCCGCGCGGGCGGCACGAGCCGGAACGGGTAGTGGTGGGTGCGGGAGCGGATGGTGCCGATGACCTTCTCGGGCTCGGTCGTCGCGAAGACGAACTTCACGTGCTCGGGCGGCTCCTCGACGATCTTGAGCAGCGCGTTGAAGCCCTGCGGCGTCACCATGTGCGCCTCGTCGATGATGTAGATCTTGTAGCGGCTCTGCGCCGGGCCGTACGAGGCGCGTTCGCGCAGGTCGCGGGCGTCGTCGACTCCGCCGTGGCTCGCGGCGTCGATCTCGATGACGTCGACCGTCCCCGGCCCGCCGCGCGAGAGGGCGACGCAGGAGTCGCAGGTGCCGCACGGCTCGGGGGTCGGGCCCGCCTCGCAGTTGAGGCACCGGGCGAGGATGCGGGCGCTCGTCGTCTTGCCGCAGCCGCGCGGCCCGGAGAAGAGGTACGCGTGGCCGACGCGGCCGGTGCGCAGGGCCTGCATGAGCGGCTCGGTGACGTGCTCCTGCCCGATGACGTCGGCGAACGTCTCGGGCCGGTAGCGGCGGTACAGGGCGGTGCTCACCTCCATGACCCTAGCCGCCACGAAGGACACCCGGCACGCCCGTCCCGAGCCCTGGGGACGAGCCCCGGGGGTGAGAGGGTGGCGGGTGTGACCGGCATGCTCGTCGAGGCCCGCGACGCCACCAAGGACGTCGACGGCGCCGTCCTCCTCAGGGCGACCTCGTTCGTCGCCCGCCCCGCGACGTGCGTCGTGCTGCGCGGGCCCAACGGCGCCGGCAAGACGACGATGCTGCGCCTCGTCGCCGGGCTCACCGCCCCGAGCTCGGGCTCGGTGACGCTCG
>JACXUW010000617.1 GCA_014763705.1 Micrococcales bacterium
GGCCGGGGTCGCGTCCATCCCTCGAGGGTGGTGGCCGGGCGGCGGGTCGGGCATGGGGTGCGCTACTCAGATCCGTGGGTCGGCGGCTGACCGGCCCGAGGCCGACTCCTTGCCAGATCCTTACCCCGGCCACACCCCCGCCATGCGGGGCATCCGGCAGGGTCGGGACCCGTGACCCGACACCAGACCCGCCGGCGGACCGCCACGACGTGGCTCGCCCTCACCGCGACCCTCCTCGCCCTCCTCGGTCTCGCCGCCCCGGCGTCCCAGGCGGCGACCCCGCTCACCGTCGCCCAGGCGGTCGCGACCCAGGACCGCGCCTCCCACACGGTGCGCGGCTACGTCGTGGGCCAACCGACGGCCACCTCGACGGTCGTGCGTTCCGCCTTCCCGAACGACTACGCGATGGCCGTCGCGGACTCGGCGTCCGAGACCTCGACGGTGAAGATGCTCTACGTCCAGATCCCGTCGGCCTTCCGGGCGCAGTGGGGGCTGCGGTCCAACCCGAACCTCCTGGGGACCCGGGTCGACGTCACCGGCCTCCTCGCGGCGTACTTCGCGCACCCCGGGATGACCGGCACGACCGCGTTCGCCGTGGTGGGCGACGGGACCGGCGGCGGCACCGGTGGCGGCACCGGTGGCGGCACCGGTGGCGGGGGCACCGGTGACTACGACAGCACCTACTGGGCACCGGCCATCGGCCGGACCGGGGCGGCGCTCAAGACCGCGCTGCACGACATCATCGACGACCAGACCACGCTCACCTACGACCAGGTGTGGACCGCCCTCAAAGACACCGACGAGGACCCGAACAACACGAACGACGTCGTCGAGATCTACTCAGGGCGCTCGATCGCCAAGTCGGACAACGGTGGTGGCGTCGACCAGTGGAACCGTGAGCACGTCTGGGCGAAGTCGCACGGTGACTTCGGCACCGCCACCGGTCCCGGCACGGACGTGCACCACCTCCGCCCCGAGGACGTCACCGTCAACTCGGCCCGCGGGAACCTCGACTTCGACGACGGCGGGAGCCCGGTGGCGCAGTGCTCCGGCTGCCGCTCGGACTCCGACTCGTTCGAGCCCCGCGACGCCGTCAAGGGCGACGTGGCCCGGATGATCTTCTACATGGCCGTCCGCTACGAGGGCGACGACGGCTGGGCGGACCTCGAGATGAACGACGCGGTCGGCAACGGCAGCGCCCCGCACATCGGCAGGCTGTCGGTGCTCCTGCGGTGGAACGCCCAGGATCCGGTCGACTCCTTCGAGCTGCGCCGCAACGACCGCATCTACACGACCTGGCAGCACAACCGGAACCCGTTCATCGACCACCCCGAGTGGGCCTCGGCCATCTGGGGCTGACCGACCGGGTCAGGTGCCGGGCGCCCGAGCCGCCGGCCGACGCCCACCCGCCGAAGCCGCCGGCCGTCCACCGCGGGCGTCCTGTCCTCCGACCGCCGGTGGACGGCCGGCACCTCCCGTCATCCCGACTTATTG
>JACXUW010000618.1 GCA_014763705.1 Micrococcales bacterium
CCCGATACGACCGCGCCTCACCCCGGAACCGTTCCGGGGTGAGGCGCAGGATTATCGGGTCACCCGATACGCGTGAGGTGCACGAGCGGGTCAGGCGGCGGAGAGGCGCTCGACCTCCTCGGCCGTCAGCTCGAGGTCGGCGGCCTGCACCGAGTCGGTGATCGACTCCGGCCGAGACGCCCCCGGGATCGGCAGGACGACGTCGGCGAGCGCGAGCTCCCAGGCCAGCGCGACCCGGTGCGGCGAGACGTCGTGGGCGCGGGCCACCTCGGCGAAGACGGAGTGCTCGTCGCCGAGTCCGGACGCCTTCCTGATGCCGCCGAGCGGGCTCCACGGCAGGAAGGCGATGCCGAGCTCCGCGCAGTGCCGCAGCTCGTCGAGGGAGGAGCGGAACGCCGGCGAGAACTGGTTCTGGACCGAGACCAGCCGGCCGTCGAGGACCTCGTTCGCCTCCTCGATCTGCGCGACGGAGGCGTTGGAGATGCCGGCCATCCGGATGACGCCCTCGTCGAGGAGGTCGCGCAGCGCTCCGACGGACTCGGCGTACGGCACGTCCGGGTCGGGGCGGTGGAACTGGTAGAGGCCGATCGCGTCCACCCCGAGCCGCTTCGCCGACGCCTTCGCCGCCTCCTTCAGGTACTCCGGCCGCCCGTTCAGCGTCCACGAGCCGTCGCCGGGTCGCAGGTGGCCGCCCTTGGTCGCGACGAGGACCGAGGACGCGTCCCCGCCCCAGCTGCGCAGCGCGGCGGCGATGAGCTCCTCGTTGTGACCGACCTCGCCGGCGTCGCGGTGGTAGGCGTCGGCGGTGTCGACGAGGGTGACTCCGGCGTCGAGCGCCGCGTGGATGGTGCGGACCGAGCGCTCCTGCTCCGGACGACCCTCGATGGACATCGGCATCCCGCCGAGGCCGATCGCGCCGACCTGGACGTCTCCGAGTGCTCGCTGCAGCATGTCATCAGCTCCTGTGTGGCGGAAGGGTGGACGCGCCCGCAGCCGACGTGCGCGTCGGGTCGGGGTACGTCAGGGCCAAGGAGTCGAACGGCCCGGATGTTCCCCGTGGCCCGGCCCGGGCGGGTCTGGCCGGCCGGCCCGTCGGGTGACCCCCCCGCTCGCGTGCCGTGCTACCCCGCAGTAAGTGCCGCCACAGCGACAGTTACTGCGGGGTAGCCCGCCATTGGCCGAGCCCGCCATGGCCGAGGTCAGCTGCGGAGGTCAGCCGTGGAGGAGCCGGAGGAGCCGCTCGACCTCGGCCGCGAGCGCCTCACGCCCCGGGCCGACGTACCGGCGCGGGTCGACGAGGTCGGGGTCAGCGGCCAGGACGTCGCGCACCGCCGCCGTGAACACCGCGTTGAGGTGCGTGGAGATGTTGACCTTGGTCATCCCGGCGCCGACGACCTCCGTGAGCCCCTCGTCGTCGAGCCCCGAGGAGCCGTGCAGGACGAGCGGCACCGGCACTGCGGCCGCGAGCCGCCCGACGAGGGCGGTGTCCACGAC
>JACXUW010000619.1 GCA_014763705.1 Micrococcales bacterium
CCTCCACCTGCTGGTTCCGTGGCGGCGGACACGGTTCGCCGCCCTCGGGAGGCCGGATCGCGACGGATTCCGCGGCCCGCTGCCCCGTGTGACGCGCATCTCGTGGGCCGGCTGTCCACATCATGGAAACCGGCTGCCGGGTACTAGGACGTCCACGTACCGTCGAGTCATGACGCGGCGCGTGGTACTCCTCATTCCCGGCCGCGGCGAGGCTCGGTAGTCAGCACCCTCGCCGCGGAGACCCCGCGACGTCGCTGACCGCTCGCCGGCGAGACAACCGGCTCGAGCACCGACCCTCACACCCCCCCGACGTGCGGCCACCGGCCGCGGATTGCGAGACGACGATGAACACCGAGACCACGTACGACGAGGCCACGCTGGCCCGCCAGGCACTGCAGGAGTCGATGGACCTGCGCGACCAGGGTCACTCGGACGACTGAGGCAGGACCGGCCGAGCGCCGGCCGTCCCACCCGCTCACGGGCTGGGACGGCCGTCCGCATCCCGGACCCCCCTCTCTAGGCTGGAGATCATGACCGACGTCGCGACCCCCACCCCGACCTCGCTCGACCTCGCCGTCATCGCCGGGGACGGCATCGGGCCGGAGGTCGTGGCTGAGGGCCTCAAGGTGCTCGAGGCGGCGGTGGGCCAGGACGGGCCGAAGGTCACGAGCACCGAGTACGACCTCGGCGCCCGCCGCTGGCACGCCACCGGGGAGACGCTGCCCGACTCGGTCCTCCAGGAGGTCTCGGCCCACGACGCCATCCTGCTCGGGGCGATCGGCGACCCGGGGGTGCCGAGCGGCGTCCTCGAGCGCGGGGTCCTCCTCCCGCTGCGCTTCGCCCTCGAGCACTACGTCAACCTGCGCCCGGCCAAGCTCTACCCCGGCGTCGAGAGCCCGCTGGCCGTCGAGCGCGTCGCCCCGGGCGGCATCGACTTCGTCGTCGTCCGCGAGGGCACCGAGGGCCCGTACACCGGCAACGGCGGCGCGCTGCGCGTCGGCACACCGCACGAGATCGCCACCGAGGTGAGCGTCAACACCCGGTTCGGCGTCGAGCGCGTGGTCCGTGACGCGTTCGCCCGGGCGCAGGCCCGTCCCCGCAAGCACCTGACCCTCGTGCACAAGCACAACGTGCTGACCCACGCCGGCCACCTGTGGCGGCGCACGGTGGAGGAGGTCGGCGCGGAGTTCCCCGACGTCGAGACCGCCTACCAGCACGTCGACGCCGCGACGATCTTCCTCACCACCGACCCCGGCCGCTTCGACGTCGTCGTGACCGACAACCTCTTCGGCGACATCATCACCGACATCGCCGCCGCCGTCGCCGGCGGGATCGGCCTCGCCGCGAGCGGCAACATCAACCCCGAGGGCCGCTTCCCGAGCATGTTCGAGCCGGTGCACGGCTCGGCCCCGGACATCGCCGGGCAGGGGGTCGCCGACCCGACGGCGACCGTGCTGTCGGTCGCGATGCTCCTCGCCCACGTCGGGC
>JACXUW010000620.1 GCA_014763705.1 Micrococcales bacterium
AGCCTCGACCGCTCCTCCTCCGCCCCCGGGGCCGAGGAGCGCGCCCCGGGGGCGGAGGAGGAGCGGTCGAGGCTGACCACACCGCGGTGCACGGTGTGGGTCGTCGTGCGCACGACGGTGAGCACGGCGCCGGCGGGCAGGTCGTCGGCGATGCGGTCCTGGGGCCCGAGGACGAGGCCGGCCGCGGTCGCGACCGAGCTCGGGGTGGCGCTCGAGGAGATGCCGAGGACCGCCAGCACCTCGCTGACGCGGGTGCCGACGGGGACGACGAGGTCGTAGCTGCGCTCGTCGGCGACGAGCGTCAGCTGCTGCGTCGGCCCGGTCATCGACCCCTCCCGTCATCGTCCCGGCCCCGGTGCGGGCCACTGCCCGCGAGGAACAGTATCCACGGGTACGGTAAGGCGAGCGCCAGCAGCACGACCTGGGAGGGGAGGCAGGATGACGGTGCCCGCACGCAGCGGCACGCGCGAGAAGGCACCCGAGGTGCCCACCGGTCGCATCGTCCTGCAGCCCCCTCCGGAGATCACCCCGTCCGAGGGGGCGAGCGGGCTCCTCATGCAGGCCGTCCCGATGCTCGGGTCGCTCGGCTCCATCGGGTTCGTCGCCCTCTCGCAGACCGGTCCGCGGGCCTGGTTCACCGCCGGGATGTTCCTCGTCGCGAGCGTCGGGTTCGTCGCCGCCAGCGGGGTGCGCCAGCGCCAGCAGCACTCCGCCGGTGTCCTCGCCGCCCGCCGCGAGTACCTCGCCTACCTCTCCGAGGTGCGCGGCACGATCCGCGACGCCGCCGCCCGCCAGCGCGAGGCGGCCCTCTGGGACTACCCCGACCCCGCCGCGCTGCCGGTCATCGCCGCCGAGGGCAGCCGGGTCTGGGAGCGCAGCGTCTCCGACCCCGACTTCCTCCAGGTGCGGATGGGCACGACGGCCCAGCCGCTCTGCCTCGAGCTCGAGCCCCCGGAGACGGCGCCGCTCGCGCAGCTCGACCCGGTCGCCGCGTCCGGGCTGCACCGGCTGCTCGCGACCCACCGGGTGCAGCCCGGCCTGCCGGCGTCGGTGGCGCTGCGGGCCTGGCCGCACGTCGAGGTCACCGGCGACGCCGACCCCGCCCGGTCGCTCGCCCGCTCGGTCGTCCTCCAGGCCGCGATGCAGCACGCGCCCGACGACCTGGTCGTCGCCGCTCTCGTCTCGCGCGAGGCGCGGGCCGAGTGGGAGTGGCTCAAGTGGCTGCCGCACGCGCTCAGCCCGCGCGAGCACGACGCGGTCGGGCCGGTGCGGCTGGTCGGCGAGTCGGTCCACGACCTGCTGCCGCTGCTGCCCCAGGAGATCGTCGAGCGCCCGCGCTTCGGCCCCAGCGAGCGCGCCTCGCTCCCGCACGTCCTCCTCGTCGTCGACGGCGGCCACGTGCCCCCCGGCAACCCCGTCGTCACCCCCGACGGCGTCCTCGGGGTCACCGTCCTCGACCTGCCCGAGCAGTGGGGCGAGCTCGAC
>JACXUW010000148.1 GCA_014763705.1 Micrococcales bacterium
GCCGTACACGCGCAGGTAGTTCGACTCGCGTCCGTAGCCCGGCCCCCAGACCGCCCGCAGCAGGTCGGCCTGGGTGACGACGCGGCCGCGGTGCCGGGCGAGCTCGGCGACGAGCCGCCACTCGGTCGGGGTGAGGTGCACGGGTGCGCCGGCCCGGGTGGCCGTCAGCGTGGCGAAGTCGAGCGAGAACGCGTCGGTCTCGACCGGAGCGACGGCGGCCAGGCCCTCGTCGTCGCCACCGCGGCGCAGGGCCGAGCGCACCCGCGCCATCAGCTCGTCCATCCCGAACGGCTTGGTGACATAGTCGTCCGCCCCCTCGTCGAGGGCCTCGACCTTGTCGTCGGACTGGTGGCGGGCGGAGAGGACGACGACCGGCACGCGCGAGCGAGCGCGGATGCGCCGCAGCACCTCGACGCCGTCGAGGTCGGGCAGCCCGAGGTCGAGGACGACGAGGTCCGGCGGGGCGTCCTCGACGGTGGCCAGCGCGTCGAGGCCCGAGCCGACCTCCTCGACGTCGTAGCCCCGCGCCCGGAGGTTGATCCTCAGGGTCCGCCGGATCGTCGGGTCGTCGTCGACGACGAGCACCCTCTGCCCCATCACGCTCCCTCCGCCGCCGGCAGCTCGACGACCACCGTGAGCCCGCCGCCCGGAGTGTCCTCGGCCGACACACTGCCACCCATCGCCTCGGCGAGCCCGCGCGCCACGGCGAGCCCGAGGCCCACGCCGTCACCGGCCGGGGCGTCCCCGTGCCGCTGGAAGGGCAGGAAGATGCGCTCGCGTTCGGACTCGGGCACCCCGGGGCCGGTGTCGCACACCCGGATCTGCACGCGGTCGCCGAGCCGGCTGGTCGAGACCCGGACCCGCCACGGCGGTTGCTGGTGGCGCAGTGCGTTCTCGACGACGTTGCCGAGCACCCGGTCGAGCAGGCCCGAGTCGGCGGTCACGCTCCGGGCGTCCGGACCGAGGTCCCAGAGCACCCGGTCCGGCTCGGGCACCGCCGCCACGACCCCCGGGACGACCTCGCCGAGGTCGACGGTCCGCGGGTGCGCGACGAGCGCCCCGGCCTGCAGCCGCGACATGTCGAGGAGGTTGCCGATGAGCGCGTCGAGCCGGTCGGCCGAGTCCTCGATGGCCGCCTCGAGCTCGGCCTCGTCCTCCGGGCTGAAGGTGACCTCGCTCGAGCGGAGGCTGCCGATCGCCGCCTTGATGCCGGCCAGCGGCGTGCGCAGGTCGTGCGAGACCGCCGAGAGCAGGGCCGTGCGTGCCGAGTTGTCCCGGGCCAGGGCGGCCGCCTCGCCCGCCGAGGCCTGGAGCGCACGCCGCTGGAGGATGGCCCCCGCGTGGGCGGCGAACGCGGCGAGGAGCCGCTGGCGACCGGCCGGGACGGCGGCTCCGACGAGGACGAGGTCGTGCTCGTCGTCGGCCTCCTCGACCGGCAGCCCGGGTGCCCGGACGTCCTCGAGCGTCAGCGCCGGGTCGGTCGTGGAGACGATCTCCATCCGGTGGTGCGCGTCCGGCCGGCGCACGACGGCCGCGGCCCGTGCCCCGAACATGTCGAGGGCCTGCTGGAGGAGCAGCGCCATCTGGTCCGTGGAGCCGAGCAGCGTGTGGCTCAGCTCGGCGAGCGACGCGGCCTCCGCCTGCGCGCGCAGGGCCCGGTCCGCCCGCCGTGCGCTGCGGTCGACGACCCACGCGACGGCGGCAGCGACGAGGACGAAGATCGTCAGGGCGATCGCGTTCTCGGGGGCGGAGATCGTGAAGCCACCGACCGGCGGGGTGAAGAACCAGTTGAGGAACATCGAGCTGGCGACCGCCCCGACGAGGGCCGGACCCATGCCGCCGAGCAGCGCGATGAGCACGGCCAGCAGGAGGAACAGCGGCACGGTGAGGGGCAGGCCCGGGTCCTCGGGCAGCGCGGCGAGCAGCTCGGTGAGGACGAACGGCCCGAGGACGGCGAGGCCGTACCCCAGCCGCTTGCGGCGCTGCGGCAGGCCGGCCCGCGGCGCCCGCCAGCCCCGACCCGCCGCGAAGCGGTGGGTCACCACGTGGACGTCGACGTCCCCGGAGCCGGTGATGACCTCCTCGGTCGTGCTCGGGGAGAGGAGGGTCCGCCACCGGGCCCGCCGCGAGGACCCGATGACGACCTGGCTGGCGTTCACCCCCCGGGCGAAGTCGAGCACCGCCTCGGCCAGGTCGTCGCCGGTCACCGTGTGGAAGCTGCCGCCCAGCTCCGCGGTGAGCCGGCGCAGGGCGACGAGGTCGGGCAGGGCCGGACCGGCCAGGCCGTCGGTGCGCGCGACGTGCACCGCCAGCAGCTCGCCGCCGGCGCCGCGGGCGGCGATGCGCGCACCGCGGCGCAGCAGCACCTCCCCCTCCGGACCACCCGAGATGGCGACGACGACCCGCTCACGGGTCGGCCAGGTGGCGTCGATGCCGTGGTCGGCCCGGTACTTCCCCAGCCCCTCGTCGACCCGGTCCGCCAGCCACAGCAGCGCCAGCTCCCGCAGCGCGGACAGGTTGCCGACGCGGAAGTAGTTGGCCAGCGCGGCGTCGACCTTCTCGGGGGCGTAGATGTTGCCGTGGGCCATCCGGCGGCGCAGCGCCTCCGGGGACATGTCGACCAGCTCGATCTGGTCGGCGGCCCGGACGACGGCGTCCGGCACCGTCTCGCGCTGGACGATCCCGGTGATCGAGGTGACGACGTCGTTGAGCGACTCGAGGTGCTGGATGTTGACCGTGGAGATGACGTCGATGCCGGCCTCGAGCAGCTCCTCGATGTCCTCCCAGCGCTTCTCGTGCCGGCTCCCCGGCGCGTTCGTGTGCGCGAGCTCGTCGACGAGGGCCACCTGGGGCCGGCGCTCGAGGAGCCGGTCGAGGTCCATCTCCTCCAGGACGGTGCCGCGGTGCGACACCCTCGCGCGGGGCACCACCTCCAGGCCCTCGGTCAGGGCGAGGGTGTTCCTCCGGTCGTGGGTCTCGACGAGGCCGACGACGACGTCGGTGCCGCGGTCGAGGCGGCGGTGCCCTTCGTCGAGCATGGCGACGGTCTTGCCGACCCCCGGAGCCGCCCCGAGGTAGATCCGCAGCCGTCCGCGTGCCATGGGCTCATTCTCACCCGCGGCCGAGGGCGGCGAGCGCCACGTTGAGCTCGAGGACGTCGACCCGGTCCTGACCGAGGATGCCGAGCGGCGCCCGGCGCACGTGCTGGTCCACGAGCCGGAGCACACGGGTCTGCTCCAGGCCTCGGGCCGCCGCCACCCGGGCCACCTGCCACCGCGCGTACTCCGGCGAGATGTCCGGGTCGAGCCCGCTCGCCGACGCGGTGAGCGCATCGGCCGGGATCGTCTGCGGCGCATCCGGGTTCGCCGCACGCAGCGCCTTCTCGCGGTCCGCGACGGCGGCCGCCAGGTCGGGGTTGGCCGGACCGTAGTTCGAGCCGCCGCTGGTGTCGCCGGCCGCGTCGGACGCCGAGGGCCGGCCCTGGAACCACTCGGGGCCGCTCGGAGGCTGGCCCAGGAGCGCCGAGCCGACCTCGCGCCCGTCGACCCGGACGGGCTGGCCGGCCGCCCGCTCGGGCACGAGGAGCCCGACGCCGAGGATCGCGGCCGGGTAGACGATGCCGCACACGACGGTGAGGACGAGGAGCGCCTTGACGGCGGCGCCGATCTGACGGGTCATGGTGGTCACCTCAGAGACCGGGGATCAGGGAGACGACGAGGTCGATGGCCTTGATGCCGATGAACGGCACGACCACGCCCCCGAGGCCGTAGACGAGCAGGTTGCGACGGAGCATCGCGTGGGCCGACAGCGGTCGGTAGCGAACTCCCCTCAGTGCCAGGGGGATCAGCGCGACGATGACGAGGGCGTTGAAGATGACGGCCGACAGCATCGCGGACTGCGGGCTGGACAGCCCCATGACGTTGAGCGACTGCAGGCCCGGGAAGACGCCGACGAACATCGCCGGGATGATCGCGAAGTACTTGGCGACGTCGTTGGCGATCGAGAACGTCGTCAGCGCACCGCGGGTGATGAGCAGCTGCTTGCCGATGGCGACGACGTCGATGAGCTTCGTCGGGTCCGAGTCGAGGTCGACCATGTTGCCGGCCTCCTTCGCGGCCGAGGTGCCCGTGTTCATCGCGACGCCGACGTCGGCCTGGGCGAGCGCCGGCGCGTCGTTCGTCCCGTCCCCGGTCATCGCGACGAGCCGCCCGCCCTCCTGCTCCTTCCTGATGAGCGCCATCTTGTCCTCCGGCGTCGCCTCGGCGAGGTAGTCGTCGACCCCCGCCTCCTCGGCGATCGCCTTGGCGGTCAGGGGGTTGTCGCCGGTGATCATCACCGTGCGGATGCCCATCTCGCGCAGCTGGGCGAACCGTTCGCGCATCCCCGGCTTGACGACGTCCTTGAGGTGGACGACGCCGAGGACCCGCGGCGTGTCGCCCGGCGCGGCCTCGGCGACGACGAGCGGCGTGCCGCCCGTGGCGCTGATGCCGTCGACGTGCACCTCGAGGTCCCCACCGACCGTCCCGCCGTTCTCGCGCACCCAGGCCGACACCGCACTGCCCGCCCCCTTGCGGACCCGTCCGCCGTCGGGCAGGTCGACGCCCGACATCCGCGTCGTCGCGCTGAACTCGACGACCTCGGCGCCGGCCCGGCGGAGGGACACGACGTCGCCGAGGGTGGCCGCGTCGACGCCGTCCTCGACGGTGAACTCGACGATCGAGCGGCCCTCGGGGGTCTCGTCGGCGAGGGAGGAGAGGTAGGCAGCGCGGGCCAGCTCCTCGCGCTGCACCGAGTGCACCGGTACGAGCTCGCTGGCCCGCCGGTTCCCGAAGGTGATCGTGCCGGTCTTGTCGAGGAGCAGCGTGCTCACGTCCCCGGCGGCCTCGACGGCGCGCCCGGACATCGCGAGGACGTTGCGCTGGACGAGCCGGTCCATCCCGGCGATGCCGATGGCCGACAGGAGCGCGCCGATCGTCGTCGGGATGAGGCAGACGAGGAGGGCGACGAGGACGACCATCGAGAGCCGCTGCCCGGAGTAGACCGCCATCGGCTGGATCGCCCCGACGGCGAGGACGAAGATGATGGTGAGGGTGGTCAGGAGGATCGAGAGGGCGATCTCGTTCGGGGTCTTCTGCCGAGAGGCGCCCTCGACGAGCGCGATCATCCGGTCGATGAAGGTCTCGCCCGGCTTGCTGGTGATGCGCACGACGATCCGGTCCGAGAGCACCGTGGTGCCGCCGGTGACGGCGCAGCGGTCCCCACCGGACTCACGGATGACCGGTGCGGACTCGCCGGTGATCGCCGACTCGTCGACCGTGGCGACGCCCTCGACGACGTCGCCGTCGCCGGGGATCACCTGGCCGGCCTCGACGACGACGTGGTCGCCCAGCGCGAGCCGGGTCCCGGGCACCTCCTCCTCGGTGCCGTCCGGCAGGATCCGGCGCGCGGTCGTCTCGGTGCGGGTGCGGCGCAGCGTCTCCGCCTGGGCCTTGCCCCGGCCCTCGGCGACCGCCTCGGCGAGGTTCGCGAAGAGCACGGTGGCCCAGAGCCAGAGGGTGACGCCGACCGAGAAGACCGACGGGTCCAGGACGGAAAGCACCGTCGTGAGCACCGACCCGACCCAGACGACCATGATGACCGGGCTGTGCCACAGGTGGCGAGGGTCGAGCTTGGTGAACGCGGCGGGCAGGTTCTGCCACGCGGTGCGCGCGAGGGACGTGGTCATGACAGGGCCTCCGCGATGGGTCCCAGGGCCAGGGATGGGAAGAAGGTCAGGCCGGCGACGATGAGGACGGTGCCGACGACCAGCGTGGTGAACAGCGGGGTGTGGGTGGGCATCGTGCCGGCGGTCACCGGCCGCTTGCCCTGTGCAGCAAGAGATCCCGCGAGCCGCAGGACGAGCACGATGGGGACGAAGCGACCGACGAACATGCAGGCGGCGAGCAGCAGGTTGAGGAAGGGCTGGTCCGCGGACAGGCCGGCGAAGGCCGAGCCGTTGTTGTTCGAGGCCGACGCGACGGCGTACATCAGCTCGGAGAGGCCGTGCGGTCCGTCGTTGAGCCGGGCGTCGAGCGAGACCGGGAGGACGACCGCCAGCCCGGTGGACAGGAGCACGAGGGCCGGCATGGTCAGGGTGACCAGGGCGGCGCTCGTCACCTCCGTCCGTCCGATCGTCTTGCCGAGCAGCTCGGGCGTGCGACCGACCATGAGGCCGGCGATGAACACGGCGAGGACGACCATGACGAGGTAGCCGTAGAGGCCGGTCCCGACCCCACCCGGCGACACCTCGCCGAGCAGCATGTTGAGCAGGGGCACACCACCACCGAGGGCGCTGTAGCTGTCGTGCATCGAGTTGACCGCACCGGTCGAGGTGCCGGTCGTCGCGTTGGCGAAGAGGACCGACCAGGCGACGCCGAAGCGCTGCTCCTTGCCCTCCATCGCCCCGAGCGGGCCGCTCGCGGCGCTCGACTCGGCCCAGGCCGACAGCGTGACGGTGCCGACGAGGAGCGTCCCCATCACCCCGGTCGCGACGGCACCCTGGCGGCGGTCGCCCACCATGAGTCCGTAGGTGTAGGGCAGCGAGAAGGGGATGACGAGGAGCAGGACGATCTCGAGGAGGTTGGTCCACGGCCCCGGGTTCTCGAACGGGTGCGCGGAGTTGGCGTTGAAGAACCCGCCACCGTTGGTGCCGAGCTCCTTGATCGCCTCCTGGGAGGCGACCGGCCCGCCCTGGATGGTCTGCTGCACGCCGGTCAGCGTCTCGATCGTGTGCGGTGCGGCGAGGTTCTGGACGACCCCGCCGAGCAGCAGGAGGACCGCGGCGACGGTGGCGAGGGGCAGCAGGACCCGGACGGTGGCCCGGGTCAGGTCGACCCAGAAGTTGCCGAGTCGGTCGGTGTGCGCGCGGGAGAGGCCGCGCACCAGCGCGACGGCGACGGCGAGCCCGGTGGCCGCCGAGACGAAGTTCTGCACGGTGAGCCCGAGCATCTGCACGGTGTGCCCGGCCGCGGCCTCGCCGGAGTAGGACTGCCAGTTCGTGTTGGTCGTGAAGGAGACGGCCGTGTTGAGGGCGGTGTCCCAGTGCATCGAGCGGCCGAGGTCCCAGGGCAGCAGGCCCTGCACCATGATCAGGCCGAAGAGCAGGGCGACCGAGGCGACCGCGAACGCGAGGACGGAGAGCGCGTAGGCGCTCCACCGCTGCTCGGCCCGCGCGTCGACACCGACGAGGCGGTACACCACGCGCTCGACGCGCCAGTCCCGGTCGTCGGTGAAGACGCGGTGCATCCACGTCCCGAGCGGCACGTGGGCCGCCGCCAGCACGGCGGCGACGACGAGGACGGCCGTGGCCGTCTGGAGTCCGGTCGACATGGCGCGCCCCTCAGTACCGGTCCGGCCGGATCAGGGCGTCGAGGAGATAGGCGAGGAGGAGCAGGCCGATGACGCCCGCGACGAGGTCTTCCCACATGC
>JACXUW010000621.1 GCA_014763705.1 Micrococcales bacterium
GGGTTCGGGGCGGTGGGACGCTCGAGGCTCATGCGGGTGCTCTCCTGACTCGTCGGGGGATCTCCGTCCCTTCGGCCAACCCCGCCGCACCCCGACTTATTGCGAATCACCCACCTTTTCGGCGCCCTGAGGGTGCTTTCCAGGTGGGTGATTCGCAATAAGTGGGCGTCAGCGGGTCTCGCGGAACTCGACGTGCCGGCGGACGGCGCGGTCGTACTTGCGCAAGACGAGGCGGTCCGGGTCGTTGCGGCGGCTCTTCTCGGTGACGTAGCTCGTGCCGGTGCCGGCGCTCGAGCGCAGGGTGATCGTCGGGCGGGCGGTGGCGGAGGTCTTCGCCATGGGTGGCCTCACTCCTTCGAGAGCGGTGCGGTGGTCGCGACCGGCGGGGGTCCGGCCGCACCCCATTCAATGAGAACCGTTCTCAAGATATTCCGCCGACACCGCGCGCCCGCAGACCCCAGACACGCGCACGGGGCGCCGACCGTGTGGTCGGCGCCCCGTGCGGCGCAGTGGTGCCTGCGTCAGCCGTTGACGGCGCGCTTGAGCTGCGCGGCGGCCTTGAAGCCGACCGACGTCGACGCGGCGATCTGGATCTCCTCGCCGGTCTGCGGGTTGCGGCCGGTGCGCGCGGCGCGCTCGCGGGTCTCGAAGCTGCCGAACCCGGCGAGCTTGACGTCCTCCCCCTTGGCGAGGTGCTCACCGACGACGTCGAGCGCCGCGTTGATGATCTCCTCCGCGGCGGACGCGGAGACGTCCGTGCGCTGGGCGACGGCCTGGGCGATGTCCTTCTTGGTCGACATGGGACCTTTCCTGGTTGTCTAGTGGTGCTGAAATCCCGACGCTACCGCCGGATCCTGTCCAGCGGCGTCAACGGTCAGTCTGCCGGGTCGGTTCCCCCGATCGGCCACCGGTCCCCCCACCCGGCGTGGCGCGCGGCCCGGTACCGCGGGCCCTGGCGCTTGCTGACGACCTCGGCGGCGGCGTTCCCGTCGGCCCGGCAGACCTCGAGTCGGACCATCCCCTTGCGGGTCACCGGATGCCGCAGCACGCGCCCCTCGGGCAGCGCGGCGGGCTCCCGCCGGGCGACGACGTACGACACCTTCTCGTCCTCGTGACCGAGGGATGCCCCCTTGAGCCGGCGGTGCAGCGCGGTGCGGTCGAGCCGCACCCCGACGTGGCACCAGTCGCCGGCGGCGGCGAGCGGGCAGGCGGCCTCGTGCGGGCACGGGGCCACGAGGTGCCACCCGGCGGCCAGCAGCTGCTCGCGGGCGACGTGCACCGCGGCGAACCCCCGCGGCGTGCCCGGCTCGACCACGGCCACGACGCCCGCGGCCGCCATTGCGGCGTCCACCACCCGCCCGCCCAGGTCGTCCGGGAGCTCGCCGAGGACGTAGCTGACGGTCGCCAGGTCAGCCTGCGGCAGAGGCGCGTTCGCGGCCAGGTCGCGGCGCGTCCATCCGGCGGATGCCACCGGCGCCGGGC
>JACXUW010000149.1 GCA_014763705.1 Micrococcales bacterium
GTGGGAGGCCGGGGTCGGTGCGGCGACGGCCTAGGCTCGCTGCGTGAGTCCCGCAGCGTTGCCGTCCCGAGCCCGTGTCGTCGTCATCGGGGGCGGGGTGATCGGCACCTCGGTCGCCTACCACCTCGCGCACGCCGGCGAGTCCGACGTCGTGCTCCTCGAGCGCGACCGGCTGACGTCCGGAACGACGTGGCACGCCGCCGGACTGATGACCTGCTTCGGGTCGTTCAGCGAGACGAGCACCCGGCTGCGCCTGTACTCCCGCGACCTCTACGGCGGGCTCGAGGCCGAGACCGGGCAGTCGACGGGCTTCAAGCCGGTCGGGCTCGTCGAGGCCGCCGCCGACCGGGACCGCCTCGAGGAGTACCGGAGGGTCGCGACCTTCCAGCGGCGGCTCGGGCTCGAGGTCGAGGAGGTCTCGCCGGCCGAGATGGCCGACCTCTTCCCCCTGGCGCGCACCGACGACCTCGTCGGCGGCTTCCACGTCCCGGACGACGGCCGGGTCAACCCCGTCGACCTGACGATGGCGCTGGCCAGGGGCGCGCGGGCCCTCGGCGTGCGGGTCGTCGAGGGCGTGCGCGTCGAGCAGGTGGCGACCCGGCCGCGCGGCGCGGTCGAGGAGGTCACCGGGGTCGTCACCGACCGCGGGACGATCGAGTGCGACGTCGTCGTCAACGCCGCCGGGATGTGGGCCCGCGAGCTCGCCGCGCAGAACGGCGTCGTCGTGCCGAACCAGGCGGCCGAGCACTACTACCTCGTCACCGAGCCGATCGACGGGATGAGCCCGGACGCACCGGTCTTCGAGGACCCGGCCTCCTTCGGGTACTACCGCGAGGAGGGCGGCGGGATGATGGTCGGGCTCTTCGAGCCGGAGGCCGCCGCGTGGAAGGTCGAGGGCATCCCGCGCGACTTCTCCTTCGGCACGCTGCCGCCCGACACCGACCGGGTCGCCCCGTTCCTCGAGAGGGCGATGGCTCGCGTGCCGGTCGTCGAGACCGCGGGCATCCGCACCTTCTTCTGCGGCCCCGAGTCGTTCATGCCCGACCTGTCGCCGGGCGTCGGCGAGGCTCCGGGCATCCACGGGTACTTCGTCTGCGCCGGCCTGAACTCGGTCGGCATCCTGTCGGCCGGCGGCCTGGGCCGCATCCTCGCGCACTGGGTGGTGTCCGGCCGGCCGGACGTCGACGTCACCGGCATCGACGTCACCCGGTTCCGCGAGCACCAGCTGCTGCCGGAGCACCGGCGGGCGCGCACCGCGGAGGTGCTCGGGACGGTGTACGCGGCGCACACCCCGGGGGTGCAGCTGACCACCTCCCGCGGCGTGCTCCGGTCGGCCCTCCACGACCGGGTCGTGGCTGCGGGCGGGTACCTGCGCGACGTCTCGGGCTGGGACGCCGCGGCCTGGTACGCCGGCCCCGGCGAGACCCCCGCCGCGACCCCGACGTGGGGACGCGCGCCGTGGTTCGAGCACTGGTCCGCCGAGCACCGCGCGGTCCGCGAGGCCGCCGGCCTGTTCGACATGTCGTTCATGGCCCGGTTCGCCGTGCGCGGGCCGGACGCGCTCGCGGTCCTCGACCGGCTCTCGGCCGGCGACCTCTCGCAGGACGGCCGGATCACCTACACGCAGTGGCTCGCCGAGGACGGCGGGGTGCTCGCCGACCTCACCGTCACCCGGCTCGCGGCGGACGACCTCCTCGTCGTCGCCTCGGACACCCAGCACGAGCAGGTCCTCGGCCTGCTGCGGCGCGCGCTCGGCGACGCCGAGGTCACCGTCACCGATGTCACGCACGACCTCGCGATGCTCAGCCTCCAGGGACCGGCCTCCCGGGCTGTGCTCGGTTCCGTTGCGCCGGAGCACGACTGGACCGATGCCTCCTTCCCCTTCCGGGCGGCGCAGCGGGTCACCATCGGTGGGGTCGAGGTGCTCGCGGTGCGCATCACCTACGTCGGCGAGCTCGGGTGGGAGCTCTACGTGCCGTCCGGCGCGGCGACCGGCGTCTGGGACCTCCTCCTCGAGCACGGGGGGGCGCACGGGCTGCGGCCGGCCGGTCTCGCGGCCCTCGGCAGCCTGCGGCTCGAGAAGGGGTACCGCGACTACGGCCACGACCTCGACAACACCGACGACGTGTGGGCCGCCGGCCTCGGCTTCGCCCTCGCCCTCGACAAGCCCGGCGGGTTCGTCGGCCGCGACGCCGTCGTCGCCGCCAAGGAGGGCGGGCCGCCGCGGCACCGCATCGTCTCGCTCGTCGTCGAGGACCCGCAGCCGCTGCTGTTCCACGGGGAGGTCCTGCTCCGCGACGGTGAGCCGGTCGGCGACGTGCGGGCCGGGTCCTACGGCTGGACGGTCGGGGCGGCGGTCGGTCTGGCCGGCGTCGCGCACCCGGACGGCGTGACCCCCGACTGGCTGCGCACCGGCGCGTGGGAGGTCGAGGTCGCCGGCACGCGGTACCCGGCGAGAGTCTCGCTGCGACCGCCGTACGACCCCACCTCCGCCCGGGTGCGCGGCTGACCGGGACACTGGGGACGTGCCCCGCGCCAACCGCCGCCGCCGCGACCTCGACGCACGCCCGCTCGCGGGCTCGACCGAGGTCGCGACCGAGACCTGGCGCGGGCGGCCCTGGCACGTGCGCCGGCTGACCGGCGCGACGTCGACTCGCGAGTACCGCTGTCCCGGCTGCCACCAGGGCATCCCGGCCGGCACCGCGCACGTCGTCGCCTGGCCGGCCAGCGGGGTCGGTGGCGTCGAGGAGCGCCGGCACTGGCACACCCGGTGCTGGGCGGCCCGGGCCGCCGCCCGCCCCTGAAGGGTGACCTTGCCTCAGGCCGCCCGCTGGCGGGGGACGAGGACCTCCTCGTAGATGAGGAGCAGCCCGGCCGCGACCGGGATGGCGAGGAGCGCGCCGAGGACCCCGAGCAGCGCCCCGCCGGCGAGGGCGGCGATGACGGTGACGGTGCCCGGGACCGAGACGGTCTGGCGCATGATGCGCGGAGCGATCGCGTAGTTCTCGATCTGCTGGTAGACGACGTAGTACACGAGGGCGATGAGCGCCTTGCGCGGCTCGTCGAAGAACGCGACGAGGCAGACGACGCCCGCCCCGAGCGAGGCGCCGACCATCGGCACGAGGCCGAGCAGGCCGACGGCGACGGCGAGCACGGCGGCGTAGGGGATGCCGACGAGCGACATCATGACCCACGACATCGCGGCGTTGAAGGTGGCGATGACGACCTGGCCGATCGCGTACGACCCGACCCGCCGCATGATCTCCTCCGACAGCGAGGCGACGCGGGCGCGCCGCGAGGACGGCACGAGCGCGTAGGCGGCGAGCTTGACCCGGGGGAGCGAGGCCAGGAGGTAGAGGGTGAGCACGAGGACGGTGAGGACCTGGAAGACCCCGCTGATCACCGCCTTGCCCGCGCCGAGGATGCCACCGAGCACCCCGCCGACGAAGGACTGGTCGGTGAGCTTGGCGGTCACCTCGGCCCGGATCTTGTCGACGACGTCGTAGTTCCGGTCGAGCTCGCGGACCCAGCGGGCGTCGAGGAGGTTCTGCACGTACTGCGGTGCCTGTTCGGCGAGGGCCGTGCCCTGGCTGGCCACCGGCGGGACGACGACGAAGCCGATGAGGACGAAGACGACGAGCAGGCCGAGGAAGACGGTGGCCACGGCGAGGCCGCGCGGGACGTGCCGGGCGAGCGCCTTGACGACGGGCTCGAGGGCCAGCGCGAGGAAGAAGGCGACGAGGAGGATGCTCAACGTCGTCGCGAGCCGGCCCAGCGTGGTCCACAACCCGACGGCCAGGAGGGCTCCGGTCGCCCCGAAGAAACCGATGTAGAAGGGTGAGTGCCGGTTGAGCGGCTGGCCCACGGCGCCGAACCGGAGCAGGGCGGCGGTGTCGGCGTCGAGCGTCGGCGGGCCGGCGTCCCCGCCGTCGGCGTGGGGGGCGATGTGCCCGCTGCGCTCGAGCGTGAGTCGCTGGCGGCGCCGGTACTCGCCCCACCGGGACACCGGGCCCCACACCGTCGTCAGCCGCACCAGACACCTCCGGCCCTCACCCTAGTGGCGGGGGAGGGCCGCAGGAGGCGGGTCGGCGGCGTGCCGCTCAGGCGTCGCGGAACCGGTTGATCTCGGCCTCGAAG
The DNA here is from genome assembly GCA_014763705.1 of Micrococcales bacterium. GTDB lineage: Bacteria > Actinomycetota > Actinomycetes > Actinomycetales > Dermatophilaceae > Phycicoccus. Next base: position 4,138 of record JACXUW010000149.1, read on the forward strand.
CGGGCCCGCTTCTCCGGGTCGCTGACCCCGAGGCCCTCCTCCGGGGAGAGCGTCAGGACGCCGACCTTGCCCTGGTGGGCGTTGCGGTGGACGTCGAGCGCCGCCTGCCCGACGTCCTCGAGCCGGTAGGTCTTGGACAGGGTCGGGTGCACGATGCCGCGGTCGACCAGGTCGTTGGCCTCCCACGCCTCGCGGTAGTTCGCGAAGTGCGAGCTGACGATGCGCTTGAGGTTCATCCAGAGGTAGCGGTTGTCGTACTCGTGCAGGTACCCCGACGTCGACGCGCACGTGACGATCGTGCCGCCCTTGCGCGCCACGTAGACGCTCGCGCCGAAGGTCTCGCGGCCCGGGTGCTCGAAGACGATGTCGACGTCGTGCCCACCGGTCAGCTCGCGGATCCGCTTGCCGAGGCGCTGCCACTCCTTCGGGTCCTGGGCGGTGCCCTCCTCGTTCCAGAACCGGTAGCCCTCGGCGGAGCGGTCGATGATCAGCTCGGCCCCCATCGCCCGGCAGATCTCGGCCTTCTCGGGCGAGGAGACGACGCAGATGGGGGTGGCGCCGCCGGCCAGCGCCATCTGGGTGGCGTACGAGCCCAGCCCACCGCTCGCCCCCCAGACGAGCACGCGGTCGCCGAGCTTCATCTGGGCGCCGTGCTTGGAGACCAGCTGGCGGTACGCGGTGCTGTTGACGAGGCCGGGCGAGGCCGCCTCCTCCCACGACAGGTGCGCGGGCTTCGGCATCAGCTGGTTGGCCTTGACGACCGCGAGCTCGGCGAGGCCGCCGAAGTTGGTCTCGAAGCCCCAGATCCGCTGCTGCGGGTCCATCATCGTGTCGTCGTGGCCCTCGGCGTCCTCGAGCTCGACCGAGAGGCAGTGCGCGACCACCTCGGTGCCGGCCTTCCACTTCGTGACGCCGGGACCGGTGCGCAGGACCACGCCGGCGAGGTCGGAGCCGACGACGTGGTACGGCAGGTCGTGGCGCTTGGCGAACTCGGAGGTGCGTCCGTACCGCTCGAGGAAGCCGAAGGTCGAGACCGGCTCGAAGATCGAGGTCCACACGGTGTTGTAGTTGATGGCGCTGGCCATCACGGCGACGAGCGCCTCGCCCGGTGCGAGCTCTGGGACGGGGACCTCGTCGATGTGGAGGGACCGGCGGGGGTCCTTCTCCTTCGTCGTCAGGCCCTCGAACATCCCGACCTCGTCCTTGTGGACGGTGGCGCCCCGGTAGGACTCGGGGACGGCCAGGCCGGCGTAGGTCTCGGGGCTGCGGTCACCGGAGAGGATGGCCTCGCGGATCTGCTCCATGGGGTCGTGCTCCTTCGGCGGGGCTCGGGGACACCTGCCCGGTGAACCTACTGAACGCCCCTACCCGCCGGTACCGCCTGAGACGGCAGTCACCCGTGACCCTGCTCACGGCGGGCCGGGACGGGCCGGCGACGCGTTGGATACGGTGCCGGTGTGCCTCCCGCCCCGCTGACCCGCCGAGCGCTCGTGCTCGGCGGCGGGGGACTGGTCCTCGCCGGGGGCGCGGTCGGTGGGGTGGCCCTCGACCGCGCGCGCCGGGCTGAGGTGCCCCTCTACAGCGAGACCGTCGCCTTCGCCGCCACCGGTGAGCGAGAGCTGGTCCCGGCGGGGCGGGCCGACCTCCTCGTCCCCGGCACCCGGGTCCTCGCGGCACGCCCGGGGACCGCGCGGCTCGTCGAGGACGAGCGGGCCTGGCTCGAGGGCTGTGCCCGGTGGGCCGCGCCCGGTGCCGCCGGTTCCGACGACCTCCTGCACTCGGCGCTGCTCGACCTGCGGGCCCTCACCGAGGGGCTGCCGGTCTCGGTGGCCGGGTGGTCGCCGCGGTGGCGCTACGCGTGGCCCCGGGACGTCGCGTTCGTGGCTTCGGCGCTCGCCCGGCTCGGCCGGCCCGCGGAGGCCGCGACCCAGCTCGGCTGGCTCCAGGAGGTGCAGCGCGACGACGGCTGGTTCGAGGCCCGCTACGAGCCGACCACCGGTCACCGCCCGGACGACCGCCCCCCGCAGCTCGACGGCTGCGGCTGGGTGCTGTGGGCCACCGACGAGCTGGCGACCCACGCGCCGGAGCGGGCCGCCGAGCTCGTCGCACCGCTGCGGGGCCTGCTCGTCCGCAGCACGAACCTGCTCCTCACGGTGCGCGACCCGGCCACCGGGCTCCCCCCGCCGTCCTCGGACTACTGGGAGCTCGTCGAGGACCAGCTGACCCTCGGCACGGCGGCCGTCGTGCTCGCCGGGCTCCGGTGCGCCGCACGGGTGCTCCCGCTCGTCGGGGAGCTCGCGCTCGCCGACCGGGCGGAGGACGCGGCGCACCGGCTCGCGTCGCCCCTCCACGACGCGTTCGGGCGCGAGGGGTACCCGCGGCACGTCGGAGGGCTCCCGGACGCGGCGGTCACCTTCCTCGTCGCGCCGATCGGGGCCGCGACCCCGGAGATGGCCGTCCTCCAGGCCATCGACCGCGCGCAGACCGCGATGGCCCGCCCCGCCGGCGGTCTGGCCCCCGGCGCCGCCTGGAAGCAGGACGGCATCAGCTGGACCCCGGAGACGGCCCTCTTCGCCTCGGCGTGGGCGAGCACCGGCCACCGGGGGAAGGCCCACCCTCTCCTCGACTGGCTCGGACGGCACCGCACGACGGCGGGGTCCTTCCCCGAGAAGGTGCTCCACGACGGCCGCCCCGCCGCGGTCGCGCCCCTGGCGTGGACGGCCGCCCTCGTCGTCATCGCCCGGCACGAGCTGGCCCGCGGATGAGCCGCGCCCTCGCCCGCCGGCTCGGCGTCGTCCTGCTCACCCTCGCTGTGCTCACCGGCGTCGGTGCGCCCGCGTCGGCCGCCGGGCGGCCCGGTTCCGGGGCGGACGAGCCGGAGGTCGTGGTCGTCGGCGCCCCTGGGCTCGTGTGGTCCGACCTCGACCCCCGCACCACCCCGGTGCTCTGGCGGCTCGCCGGCGAGAGCGCGGTCGGCTCGCTCACCGTGCGCTCGGTCCGCTCGCGCACCTGCGAGGTCGACGGCTGGCTCACCCTCTCCGCCGGGCGACGGGCCGCCGACGTCCCGGGCCCGTGCCGGACCCCGGCCGGCGTGGCGCAGGGCCGGGTCGCCGACTGGGACGAGTACGTCGACGCCGCCCGGGCGGCGTCGTACGGTGCCGTCCCGGGGACGCTCGGGCAACGGCTGGCGGCCACCGGGACGTGCGTCTCCGCCGTCGGGGCGGCCGCCGCGATCGCCGCCGCCGACGAGCAGGGCCGCGTCTCCGTGGGCGCGTGCCCGCTCACGCTGACCGGCGTGCCGTCGCTGCCCGAG
>JACXUW010000150.1 GCA_014763705.1 Micrococcales bacterium
GCTGCCGTGGTACCGGCGCGAGGGCGCCGTCACCCGGGTGCTCGCCGTGTCCGGCGCCGTGGTCACCCTCGCGGGGGTGGCGATGCTCCTCGTGCTCGCCGTCCGGCACGGATGGTTCGGGCCCGGGGCGCGGGTGACCGCCGGCGCGCTCCTCGCCGGACTGCTCGGTGGCCTCGGCGTGCGCGGAGGGGCGCGCGACCGTGCCCCGGGTGCCCCCGTGGGGAGCGCACCGGTGGCCCTCGTCGCCACCGGCGCCGCGGCTGCCTACCTCGACGTCGTCGCCGTGACGGCGCTCTACGGCTGGCTGCCGGCCGGCGCCGGGCTCGTCCTGTGCACCGCGGTCGCGGTGGCCGGCCTCGCGGTGGCCCGACGGTGGTCGAGCGAGCTCCTGGCCGTGCTGCTCGTGGCCGGCGCCGGGACGTTCGCGCCGGTGGTCGCCGGCCGGGCCGGGTGGCTGCTCTCGGCGGTCCTCGCGGTGCTCGCCCTCGTGGGCTGGTGGGCCGGCGCCGGGCGGACCGTGCCGTGGCTCACCGTCGTCCGCACCGTGCCGGTCACCGGCTCGCTCCTCGCGGGCTCGGTCGTGGCGGCCGGCCGGTCCGAGTCGCTCGCCCTCCTCGCGGTGGCCGTCGTCGTCCTCGCGGCCACCGTCGCGACCTCCGCGCTCTCGGTCCGCCGGGACCCCGACGACGTCGCCTCCTCGGCCGCGGTGGCCCTCGTCTCGGTCGGCACCCTCGCCGTCTCCACGAGCCTGCCCGACCCGCTCGCCGCCGTCGCCCACGCGTCGGTCGCCGCGTGCCTGCTCCTCGCCGCCACCGTCGTCGGTCGCGCCCCGCTCGGTCCGGTGGCCCCGCACCTCCTCGTGACCACCGCGACCGCCGGCGCGGTCACCGCGGTCGTGGCGGTGGTCGCCGGCGCCCCGGCCGGCTACGTCGGCACCGGGCTGCTGCTCCTCGCGCTCGGCCACCTCGCGGTCGCCGGGGTGACCCGGTCGCGGACCACCCTCGGGCTCGGCGCCGGCGTCACCGCCGTCGCCCTGCTCGGCTGGCTCCAGCACCCGCTCGCGGTGACGACCGTCCGCCTGGCGAGCCGGCACGACCTCGCCGTGGCGTTCGTCGACAGCGCCCTCGCCGCCGGCTGCGTGGCCGTCGGCTGGTGGGCCGCGGCCTCCGTCCGCGGTGTGCCCGCACCGCTGCGGATGCTGGCCGCCGTCGTCGCGTGGGTCGTCGGGCTCGCTTCCACCGCAACGGCACTGGTCAGCGTGGGCACGCTCCTCGGTCTCCGGTTCGGGGTGCCCGAGACCGGGTTCACGGCCGGCCACGCGGTCGCCACCGTCGTGTGGATGGCTGCCGCCGCCGGGCTCCTCCTGCACTCGCTCGAGCGCCCGTCCGGGTCCGACCTCGCCCTGCGCAGCGGCCTGCTGCTCACGGCCGTCGCGGTGTCGAAGCTCTTCCTCTTCGACCTCGCCGCCCTCGACGGGGTCGTCCGCTCGGTCGCCTTCATCGCGACCGGGCTGCTCCTCCTCGCGACGGGCAGCCGCTACGCCCGCGCGTGGGAAAGGGCTCGTCCGCGCACGTGACGCCGGGCCCACGGTCTGCCACAGTGGCCGGGTGCACGCGCTGCAGGGACGCTGGCTCACGGACTGCCGGTGGGCGCTGCCCTCGGCGGACCGCGCCGACGTCGCGACGCTCGGTGCGGACCTGCTCCGCCGGTGGAGCGAGCCGCACCGGCGCTACCACGGCCTGACCCACCTCACGGAGGTGCTGGGGGCCGTCGACCGGCTCGCCCGCGCGGTCTCCCTCCCCGAGGCCGACCGCGCCGCGGCGGTCCTCGCGGCGTGGTTCCACGACGCGGTCTACGTCGTCGCCGACGCCGAGGGCAACGAGCGCGACAGCGCCGCCCTCGCCGCCCGCACCCTCCGGCCCCTCGGTGCCGACGACGCCTCACCGGGCCTCGTCCCCGACCCGGCGCGCCCGGTCCTCCACGACGCCGACCTGTGGATCCTCTGTTCTCCCACAGTTCGGTTCGACGAGTACTGCCGACAGGTCCGCGCCGAGTACTCGCACGTCCCCGTGACCACCTACGCCCAGGCCCGCAGCGCCGTGCTCCGCCCGTTCCTCGTGCGTCCGCACGTCTACGCGACGGACCTGGCCCGGCGCGAGTGGGAGCCGACGGCGCGCGAGAACCTCGCGCGCGAGCTCACCCGGCTGGCGGCCTAGAGCACCCGGTCGACGAGCGGCCACCAGAACGTGGTGCCGCACAACCGTTCCAGCTCGCGGCGGGTCACCCACCGGCGGTCGGAGGTGTCGTCGTGCTCCGAGGTGAGCGGTGGGCGGGTCGCCGCGAGGTCCGCGGCGAACAGCTGGAGCAGGTCGCGCCCCTCCCGCCACGGACCGCCTCCGGCGACGCCGCGGAAGCGTTCGTACCCCACCGGGCGCAGCCCACGATCGTCGAGGAGCAACCCCGTCTCCTCGTGCACCTCTCGAACTGCGGTGCCGCGCACCGTCTCCCCCTCCTCGCGGCCGCCTCCCGGCGCCCCCCACTCGTCCCGCCACACCGAGCGCACGACGGCGAGGTCACCGGCTGCGTCGCGCACGAGCACGAGGGCCGCGAAGACCCGGGCCGGGTCGGCGGCCTGAGGCGAGGCGATGAGGTCGACGTCGACGACGATGCCGTCGGGCAGCCGCACGTCGCGGACACGGGCGACCCCCTTGTCGCCGCGCCTCTTCTGCATCCGCAGGCCGCTCGCGACGAGCGCCCGGAGGAGGTCGCGAGGCGGCGTCGGACGCGCCCCGGCGGCGACGACCTCGCCGTACCGGTCCTCCGGGACGTCGTAGTGGTCCCCCTCGAACCCCCGCGCAGGGATCCCGCACCGGCGGGCGAACGCGTGCAGCTCCTCGAGGCTCGCGTCGCTCACGAGGTGCGACCACCGGCGGCCGTGCGCCTCGAACCGCGGAGGGTCGATGAGGATGGCCACCGCCCGATCGTAGGTGCCGCGGGAACGGACCTGTGGACAACTCGGCGGCCGCGTCGGCCGCGCGTCCTAGCCTCGCGGAGAGGGCCGGCCACCGGGGACGGCCCACGACGACGGGGGCATCCCATGGCAGTGCAGTTCCAGGTCGACACCGAGCGCATCACGGCGGCCGCGGCCGACGTCGCGCGGATGTCCGCCGAGCTCGAGGGGCAGGTCGGTGCGATGCTCGCCCGGCTCACCGGGCTCCAGGACGCGTGGACGGGCACCGCGTCGACCCAGTTCCAAGGGGTCGTCGAGCAGTGGCGCGGCACGCAGCACCAGGTGCGCGAGTCCCTCGACTCCATCGGGCGGGTGCTCGGGGCGGCCGGCGCCGAGTACGCCGAGACCGAGGCCCGCGCGACGCGCATGTTCGGCTAGCACGGCCCCCGGCGGCTCGGGGCGGTGGGCCGCGCCGCGTGAGTCAGGTCAGGTCGAGCTTGAAGCCGGCGTGCGAGTGCGTCCACCCTAGCCGGGCGTAGAACCGGTGGGCGTCGGTCCGGCGCAGGTCGCTCGTCAGCTGGGCGAGGACGGCGCCGCGAGCCCGCCCGTGCTCGGCCGCCCAGGCCATGAGCGCGGCCCCGAGCCCGGACCCACGGGTCGGGGCGGCCACCCGGACCGCCTCGACCTGCAGGCGGGTGGCACCGCCCCGCGAGAGTCCTCGGACGAAGGTCAGCTGCAGCGTGCCGACGACCTCGCCCGCAGCGTTCCCGGCCTCGTCGCGGACGACGACGAGGAGCTGGTTCGGGTCGGCGTCCAGCGCGGCGAAGGCAGCACGGTACGGCTCGAGGTCGTGCTCGCCTCCCTCCCGGCTCGCGCCGAGCAGGTCGTCGCGCAGGAGGGCGACGACCGCCGGGACGTCCTCCGCGCACGCCCGGTCGACGACGTAGCGCCCGTCGGCGACGGGCAGCCGGTGGGGCAGGTCAGGACGTGTGCTCACGGGCCTCGACGCTACCGCCGGCGTCGGGCGAGGCTCCGGGCGGTCACTCGGTGGCGATGGCGCGCAGCACGTCGACGCGCGCCGCCCGGCGTCCCGGCCACAGGGCCGCGAGCACCCCGACGAGGGCCGCGACGGCGACGAACCCGACGAGCTGCAGCCACGGAACGGCGAGCACGTCGATGCCCTGGTCGGCGAGCGAGCGCTGCAGGGCCAGGGCGAAGGCGAGCCCGAGCACGACGCCGAGCACCGCCCCGAGCACCGCGATCGCGACGGACTCCAGGCGCAGCATCGTGCGCAGCTGGCGCCGGCCGAGCCCGACCGCCCGCAGCAGCCCGATCTCGCGGACGCGTTCGACGACCGAGAGGGCGAGCGTGTTGACGATGCCGAGCACGGCGATGACGACCGCCAGGCCGAGGAGGGCGTAGACGATGAAGAGCAGGCGGTCGATCGGCTGGCGCTGCTCCGCTGCGTACTGCGCCTGGTCCGCGACGGTGACCGTGGGCAGGTCTCGCACCGCCGCGTCGAGCCCCGCCCGCAGGGCCGCCCGGTCCGCACCGGGCCGGGCCACGACGTAGGTCGTGCGATCGGTGGAGGGCACCCCGAGCGCGTCGAAGCCGGCCAGCGACAGCGTGACGTCGGCCTGGAGCACGGCGTCCGGCTCGTAGGTCGCGACGACCTTCGCCGGGAAGTCCTCGCCGGCGAAGTCGAGGGTGACCGGCGAGCCGACGGTGAGCCGGTGGTCCCGGGCGTACGTCGTGGAGAGCGCGACACCGTCCGTGCCGAGAGCGGCCAGCGAGCCCGTCGGCACCACCGGCTTCGCGATCCGGGTCACGCCGGCGGGGTCGACGCCGGCCGCGAACTCGCGGTCGCCGTCGACGTCGATGCGGGCAGCCCGGACGCGGACGACCTCGGCGACGCCGTCGACGGCCGCCACGCGGTCGGTCACCGCTGCTGAGAAACCCTGTCCCACAGCGCTCGAGACGATGTAGTCGGCGACGACGTCCTCGGCCAGCGCCTTGTCGATGCTCGCCTTGGCCGACGCACCGAGCACGGCCATGAGGGTGACCAGGGAGACGCCGATCATCAGCGCCGAGGCGGTCGCGCCGGTGCGCCGGGGGTTGCGGCGGGCGTTCTGCTCGGCCATCAGCCCGACCGCCCCGAAGGCGCGTCGGTACCCCCACCCGAGCAGGGCGAGGACGGGACGACCGACGATCGGGCTCACCAGTGCCGTGCCGACGAGGACGCCGAAGGTGCCCAGCCCCAGCACGTACGTCGGCTCGCTGCCCCAGCCCGCGAGGCCGCCGGCCATCCCGACAACACCGGCCACGAGCAGGGCGACCCCGACGACGGCCCGCCACCGCATCCCGCCCTCGGCGAGGACGACGTCGTCGCGCATCGCGGCGACCGGTGGCACCCGTCCCGCCCGGCGGGCGGGCAGGTAGGCGGCGACCATCGTCACGACGACCCCGACCACGAGGGCCACGACGACGGTGCGCGGCAGGACGACGAGCTCGGTCGGCCCGAGGTCGAGCCCGACCCGTCCGAACACCCAGCGGATGCCGATCGCCAGGACGACGCCGAGCCCGAGGCCGGCGGCCGAGCCGAGCAGGCCCACGACCCCGGCCTCCAGCAGCACCGACCGGGCGACCTGGCGCCGGCTCGCGCCGATGGCCCGGAACAGGGCGAGCTCGCGGCTGCGCTGCGCGACGAGGATCGAGAAGGTGTTGACGATGAGGAAGGCCCCGACGGTCAGGGCGACACCCGCGAAGACGAGAAGGAAGGTCGTCACGAACGAGAGCGCCTCGTCGATGCGGGTCGCGGCCCGGGCGGCCGCGGCGTCGCCGGTCGTCGCCTCGAAGCCCTTCGGCAGCACCTTGGCCACCGCCCGGCGCAGCTGTTCCTGGCTCGTGCCGGGGGCCGCGGTGACCCAGACCGTCGACCACGCGTCGGCTCCGGCCAGGTACAGCTGCTGGGCCTGTCGGGCGTCGAAGACGACGATGCTCGCCCCGACGAGCGAGGTGCCGGCGACCTCGGCGGTCCCGACGAGCGTCGCCTGGAGGGTCGGCTGGGCCGTCGCCGTGACGAGCGAGACCTTCTCGCCGACGAGGTAGCCGGCCCGGGCGGCGGTGTTCGCGTCGAGGACGACCTCCCCCGGGGCCCGAGGCCAGTGCCCGCGGTCGAGGGTCGCCGAGGGGACCCCGTGCGCCGCAGGTCCGTCGCTGTAGGACAACGCGATTCCCGGCGGACCGTTGCTGCCGACGAGCTTGCCCCGCTTGTCGACGACGAAGGTGCCGAAGGCCGCCACCCGCCCGTCGGCCCGGGCCGCACCGGGCACGTTGGCGAGGGTGGGGACGAGCGAGCCGGGCACCGTGCGGGTGCCGCCCTGACCGGCGAAGGGTGCCCCGCCGTTGCCGCCGGACGGACGGACGACGACGTCCCCGACCGACCCCTTGGTCAGCCCGGTGAAGGCGCGGTCGAGGGTGTCGGTGAAGACGTAGGATCCCGCGACGAACGCGACCCCGAGGACGACGGCGAGCCCGCTGAGGACGAGCCGGACCTTGTGCGCGAGGATGCCGCGCAGCGTCGCGCGGAGCACGTCAGCCCTCGGCCTCGGCGAGCCGGCCCATCCGCTCGAGGACCGTCTCGGGCGTGGGGTCGCGCAGCTCGTCGACGACGTGGCCGTCGGCGAGGAAGACGACGCGGTCGGTCCAGCTCGCGGCGCCGGGGTCGTGGGTGACCATGACGACCGTCTGGTCGTGGGTGTCGACCGCGCGCCGGAGGAAGCCGAGGACCTCGGCCCCGGACGTCGAGTCGAGGTTGCCGGTCGGCTCGTCGGCGAAGACCACCTCAGGACGGCCGACGAGGGCACGCGCGCAGGCGACGCGCTGCTGCTGGCCGCCGGAGAGCTCGCCCGGGCGGTGGCCGAGCCGGTCGCGCAGCCCGACCGTGTCGATCACCTCGTCGAACCACTGCGGGTCCGGGCGGCGCCCGGCGATGGCCAGTGGGAGGGTGATGTTCTCCTCGGCGGTCAGCGTCGGGACGAGGTTGAACGCCTGGAACACGAAGCCGATGCGGTCGCGGCGCAGCTCGGTGAGCCGGCGCTCGCGCAGCGTCGTGAGGTCGACGTCCCCGAGGAACACGTGCCCCGAGGTCGCCGAGTCCAGGCCGGCGGCACAGTGCATCAGGGTCGACTTGCCGGACCCGGAGCGGCCCATGATGGCCGTGAACTCACCGGCGTGGAGGTCGAGCGAGACGTCGTCGAGTGCCACCACCCGCGTCTCGCCGGATCCGTACACCTTCGTGAGGTTCTCGACGCGGGCGGCGGCGCGCCGCGGCAGGCCGGCGCCGGCGGCGGGCGTGGCTCCGGCCGGGGCGGGCTGGGGGTCGGCGACCGTCATGCGCTCACGCTAGGTCACGCCCGCCCGAGGACGCCGTCGGGGTCCACCCGGGCGGGCGTGACCTAGCG
>JACXUW010000151.1 GCA_014763705.1 Micrococcales bacterium
AGGTGTTGCCGCACGCCCTCGACCAGGTGCGCGGGGGCGACCACTGATGTGGGGCCGGCGGCGCCGTGCGCCCCGGACGGTGCCGACCGCGGCGCCCTCCACGTGGGTGTGGCCGCTGCGGTTGTCGGGGACGACGCCGACCGGGGCCGACGTGCTGCTGCGCCCGCTCACCCTCGCCGACGGACCGGCCTTCCAGTCCGTGCGGCGGGCCAACGCCGAGTGGCTCGAGCCGTGGGACGCCACCTCGCCCGACCCTTCGGCCCCGCCGCGCTCGTTCGGGGAGCTCGTCGGCATCTACGACGCCGACGCCGCCGCCGGGCGTGCCCTGCCGCTCGCCCTCGAGTCCGGGGGCCGGCTCGTCGGGCAGGTCAACGTCGGCAGCATCGTCCTCGGGTCGTTCCGGTCGTGCACGATCGGCTACTGGGTCAGCCGGGCGGTCGCCGGGCAGATGGTCGTCCCCACCGGCGTCGCGCTCGTCGGCGACCACCTGCTCGGCCGGGTCGGGCTGCACCGGATCGAGATCAACATCCGGCCCGAGAACACCGCGAGCCTCGCCGTCGTGCGCAAGCTCGGCTTCCGGCCCGAGGGACGCCGCCCGCACTACCTCCACATCGACGGCGCGTGGCGCGAGCACCTCTCCTTCGCCCTGACCGTCGAGGACCTCCGGGGCGAGCCGTTGACCGCCCGGCTGGCGCGTCTGGCCGCGTCGGAACACTCGTCACAGCAGTCACTTGCGCGACACACCGAGGCGGGTCCGGGCCACTGAGCGTGCCCCCGCCTACCGTCGGACCGTGCAGTCCCCGTCGAGCCTGATCTTCCTCGTCCTCCTCGGGGTCTGGGCTGCCTACTTCGTGCAGTACTGGATCCGGCGTCGGGACCACCTCGCCACGGCCCGCTCGGTCGAGCAGTTCAGCGCCGCGATGCGTGTCCTCGAGCGCCGCACCCCGATCCCGCGCACCGACCTCTCCGACCCCGCGCCGCGGTCGTGGTCCGTGCACCCGGCCCGCACCGTCCGCCCGCAGGTCGTCGTCAAGCGTGCCGTGCCGGCCGAGGCCGGCTCTCCCGCAGTCGTGTCCGAGCGTGCGGTGTCCTCACCGGCCCGCGCCGTGCCGGCCGCCCGTCGCGGCGTGCCGCGCCGGGTCCGTGGGCTCGTCCTGCTCACCACGCTCGTCGGCCTCGTGACGACCGGCGCGCTCGCCGCCTTCTCCGTCCTCGTGCCGTGGGCGCCCGCCGTCGCCGGTGGTGCGCTGCTGCTCGCGCTCGCCTGGGTGCGGGCCGGGGTGCGCGCCGAGCAGGCTGCCCGCGCGGCCCGTCGTCGCCGCGCCCACGAGGAGGCGCGTCGTCGCGCCGTCGCCGTGCCCACGGCGGCCGCCACCCGGCGCACCGAGCGTCGCGCCCCCGTCACGACCCCCGTCGCCGAGGACGTCCCGGCGGTGTCCGAGAGCGTCGCGGTCGGCGCCGAGCCGGTCGAGACGGCCGCCGAGACGACAGCCGCGGAGGCCGCCGAGGTGGCCGCGCCGGTCGTGGCTCCCGAGCCGGAGCCCGAGACGGTCATCGAGTACGTCCACCTCGTCGACGAGGACGACATCCCGCTCACCTGGGACCCGGTCCCGGTGCCGCGGCCCACCTACACGATGAAGGCCAAGGCCGAGCGTCCGGCCGTCGCGCCGGCCGCCACCACCCCGGACCCCGAACCGGTCGAGACCCCGCTGCGCAGCCGCGAGGACCTCGACGAGCGTCGCGTCGCCGGAGCCTGACCGACCGCCTTCACCGCGGGCCGGCTCGACCGGGCGGCCGCCCGGCCCGTCGGGGGTCAGCTCTCCTCGAGCTCGAGCGTCTCCTCCGGGTCCACGCCGAGCCGACGCGCCTCCGCGGCGGCGGCCTCCGCCTCGGCCCGGTCGGTGGCCGCGTCGCCGAGCACGTGCCGGGCGGTCATCGGTCCATCCGTCGGTGCGTCGTCTGCCGGCGGGTCGTCGGAGTCGAGCAGGTGGTGCCCGACGGCGTTGAGCACCGCGACCGTCGGGACGGCGATGAGGCCGCCGATGATGCCGGCGACGACGATGCCGGCCGCGATGGCGAGGATGACCGCGAGCGGGTGCAGGCGCATCGCCCGGCCGATGAGCAGCGGCTGGAGCAGGTGGGCCTCGATCTGCTGCACCCCGATGATGATGCCGAGCATGATGAGCGCCTGGATCGGGCCGAGCGCGACGAGCGCCAGCAGCACCGCCACGGCACCGGACACGGTGGCCCCGACGATCGGGATGAACGCGCCGAAGAACACCAGCAGGCCGATGCCCGAGGCGAACGGCACGTGGAGGATGGCGGCGCCGACGCCGATGCCCACGGCGTCGGCCGCGGCGACGAAGACCGTCGCGCGGGTGAACGCGGCCAGCTGCCCCCACGCGATGATCCCGGAGGAGTGCACGCGCTCGCGGGCCGCCCGCGGGAAGAGGCGCACGAGCCAGCCCCAGATGCCGGCCCCGTCGTAGAGGAAGAAGAAGAGGGTGAAGAGCGCGACGAAGAACCCCGCGAGCACGTGGCCCGCCGTGAGGCCGGCGGCCGCGGCGGTGTCGGTGAGGTTGCCCGAGCTCAGGGCGTCGCGGGCCTTGGTGATGTAGCCCTGCAGCTGGGTGTCGGTGATGCCGAAGGTGCCCTGCACCCACTGGCGGATCTGCTCGACGCCGTCGGCGACCTTCGTCGTGATGTCGCCGAGCTGGCTGGTCAGCTGCGAGCCGATGAACGAGATGAGCCCGAACACGACGGCCATCGTGCCGATGACGGTGACGAACGCCGCGAGCCCCCGGGGGAGCAGGCGGGCCAGGCGGTCGTGGACGGGGTGGAGGAGGGCGCTGACGAGCAGCGCGACGACGATCGGGATGACCACCTCGGACAGCACGCTCGAGAGCCACAGCACGGCGCCGACGGCCAGCCCGATGATGATGCCGCGCCACGCCCACTCGCTCGCGGTGCGCACCCCGAGGGGGACGGCCCACTCGGCCCGCGCGCGGATGTCGCCCGGGCCCAGTGGTTCGACCGTCGGCGCAGGCAGGTGGGCCGGGAGGTCGCTCGGGCCGCCGCTGGTGGGGCGGGTTCCGGGCCGGGGCAGTCGCATGCGCCGACTCTAGGTCCTGGCACCGACGCGCCGCCCGTCAGGTGTGCCCGGCCCGGGCCGTGACCAGCGGCGACGTGGCACCGCGCGGGCCTCCGGTCAGGGTCTCCGGCCGCGTCGGGTCGGTGCCGTCCACCGGTTTCGGCCGGCGCGCGGCTCGGTGTTATCGTGTCTCCCGCACTCGGGGCTGTGGCGCAGTTGGTAGCGCGTCTCGTTCGCAATGAGAAGGTCAGGGGTTCGAATCCCCTCAGCTCCACCCACCGGGAACCCCGTCCGACCAGCATGAACGTTGCTGACCGGGCGGGGTTTCGTCGTTGTCGTTCGTGTCCCGCCTCGGTCGAGCAGTCCCCCTGAGCGCAGGACCAGCCACACCCAGCCGTCCGGCGCACGTGGCCAGGACGTTGTCCGTCGCGCCAACCCGGCATAGCATCGCCATATGACGGTGAGAAAGACGATTGGCGATGGATCGGCCGGCACGACTGTCGCGCCGTCCCTCGAGGTCCGGGCGGTCACCGCCGCCGCGTGCCTCTTCCGGGGGTTCGGCGACAGGTCCCGCGTCGCCATCGTGCAGCATCTTCTCGAGGGCGAGCACCGGGTGGTCGACCTGACCGCGCACCTCGGCCTCGCCCAGTCGACGGTCTCCAAGCACCTCGCGTGCCTCCTCGACTGCGGTCTCGTGAACGTCCGCGCCGAGGGACGGTCCTCGGTGTACTCCCTGGCCCACCGCGAGGCCACGGTCGACCTGCTCGCCGCGGCCGAGCGGCTCCTGGGACTGACCGGCGACGCCGCCGTCCTGTGTCCGCGCCAGGGCGCCACCGCCCACGGGGTGACGGCGTGAGCACGTCGACGGACCCGGGACTGCTCACCTCGGCCGAGGCAGAGCATCGCAGACGGTTCGGTCGCCGGGCCCGCCTCCTCGCGGGCGCCTCCGTGGCGTACAACGTGATCGAGGCGGTCGTCGCCGTCGGTGCCGGTGTGGCAGCGGGCTCGGTGGCCCTCGTCGGGTTCGGCCTCGACTCCGTCGTCGAGGTCTCGAGCGGGCTCATCATCCTCTGGCAGTTCGCGCACCCGCTGCCCGAGTCGCGCGAGCGGACGGCCCTGCGCGCGATGGCGCTGGCGTTCTACGGCCTGGCCGCGTACGTGGCGGTCGAGTCCGTCCGCACGCTGGTGTCCGGCAGCGCCCCGGACACCTCGGTCGTGGGGATGGTGCTCGCGGGCGTCTCCCTGGCCGTCATGCCCGGGCTGTCCTGGGCGCAGCGCCGCACCGGCCGTGCGCTCGGCTCCGCGAGCGTCGTGGCCGACTCGACCCAGACGCTGCTCTGCACGTACCTGTCCGCCGTGCTCCTGGCCGGGCTCGTCCTCAACGCGACTCTCGGCTGGTGGTGGGCCGACCCGCTGGCCGGTCTCGTCATCGCGGCGGTCGCCGTGCGTGAGGGCCGGGAGGCCTGGCGCGGGGAGGGATGCTGCGCTCCCGCTGCCGGCCCCGAGCCGGCGGAGACGGACTGCTGTACGTCCGGTGAGGACGAGTGCTGCCGATGAGCGGCGGTCACCACCACGGCATCGGCAGCGGCGGCGCGGACACCCGCGACGCGCGGTACCTCGGCGCGGCGCTGACGCTCATCCTCGTGTTCATGGTCGGCGAGGTGGTCGTCGGCGTCATCGCCTCGTCGCTGGCCCTCATCTCCGACGCCGGGCACATGTTGACCGACGCGGCGGCCATCGCCCTGGCCCTGGTCGCGCGGCGGGTGGCGGCCCGTCCGGCGCGCGGCAACCTGACGTTCGGCTGGAAGCGGGTCGAGATCCTGTCCGCGCAGCTCAACGGGCTGACCCTGTGGGGGCTGACGGTGTGGTTCGTCTACGAGGCGGTCCGGCGCTTCGTCGACCCGCCCGAGGTCGAGGGCGGCCTCGTGCTGGGCACGGCGCTCGTCGGCATCGTCGTCAACGTCGGCGCCAGCTGGCTCATCGCCAGGGCCGACCGCAGCTCGCTCAACGTCGAGGGCGCCTTCCAGCACATCCTCAACGACCTGTTCGCCTTCATCGCCACCGCCGCGGCCGGGCTGGTCGTGCTGCTGTCCGGGTGGACCCGGGCCGACGCCCTGGCCGCGCTGGTCGTCGCGGGCCTCATGGCCACGGCCGGCTGGGGACTGCTGCGGGACTCCGGACGGATCTTCCTCGAGGCCGCCCCGCGCGGCACCGACGTCGCCGCCATCGAGCGGGACGTCCGGGGGGTCGCCGGGGTCGTCGAGCTCCACGACCTGCACGTCTGGGAGGTCACCTCG
Organism: Micrococcales bacterium; assembly: GCA_014763705.1. Classification (GTDB taxonomy): domain Bacteria; phylum Actinomycetota; class Actinomycetes; order Actinomycetales; family Dermatophilaceae; genus Phycicoccus. The sequence goes on from JACXUW010000151.1 coordinate 5,389, forward strand.
GGCTTCCCGGCGCTCTCGGCGCACGTCCTCGTCGAGGAGCACCTCGACTGCCACGAGCAGCGCGAGGCGCTCGCCGTCATGCTCGCCGAGGTCCACGGGATCGACCACACGACCCTACAGGTCGACCACCCGGCACCGACCACCGTGGCCGTGGACCAGGTTCGACCCCGAGGACGAGACGAGCCCCAGCCGCCCCCGGCCCATCCCTGACCTGACGACGGCAACACCGCGGACCCGAGGCTCGCGCCGAATCGGGTTGCTCGCGCCGCCGCGGAGCCGGTTGGCTGTGCGGCATGAGCGACACGTGGACCGACCGTGCCAGCGACCCTCGGCCGCAGGGCCAGCCGGTCGACGAGCTGCCCGTCCTGCGGCAGTACCTGACCCACTACCGGATGACCCTCGAGATGAAGTGCGAGGGGCTGGACGCCGAGCAGCTGGCCCGGCGCTCGGTGCCCCCGAGCAGCCTGAGTCTCCTCGGCCTCGTCCGGCACCTGGCGGTCGTCGAGCAGTACTGGTTCCGCCACGTGCTCCAGGGCCTGACCGTCGACCCCCTCTACGCCGACCCGGACGACCGTGACTGGGAGCTCACCAGTGCGACGGGCGATCCCGCCATGGTCGAGGAGTCGTTCCGCACCTGGCGGCACGAGGTGGAGGCGGCCGACTCGTGGCTCGACACGCTGTCGCCCGCCGACCTCGGCTCGACCGTGACCCGGCGCGACGGCGAGGTCGCGGTCCGCGACGTCGTCGTGCACATGATCGAGGAGTACGCGCGCCACGTCGGGCACGCCGACCTGCTGCGCGAGTGCATCGACGGACGCACCGGGCAGTGAGTCAGGCCGGGGCGGCGGTGCCGAGCACGTCGAGCGGGGCCGTCGCGGCCGGGTCGACCGTCGGCACGCCGAACAGGTAGCCCTGGCCCAGGGTCACCCCGAGCTCGCGCAGCGTCGCCGCCTGCTCCGGGTGCTCGATGCCCTCGGCGCAGACCGTGGCGCCCATGCTGTGCGCCCAGTCGACGAGGGTGCGGACGGCGCGCTGCCGGAGCGGGTCCTCGAGGTCCAGGACGAGGGACCGGTCGAGCTTGACGACCTCCGGCCGCAGCCGCATCGTGCGCTCCATCGTCGAGTACCCACGACCCCAGTCGTCGATGGCGATGTGCGCTCCGCGGGCCCGGCACTCGGCGATGACGGCAGCGACCTCGTCCCAGTGCTCGGTGTCGGCCTGCTCGGTGATCTCGAGGACGATGCCCCGCAGGTCGTCCGGGAGCACGGCCCGCACGTGCTCGCTGACGAGGGCGCCGACGCTGACGTTGACGGAGAGGTAGCCGGTCTCGGGACGCTGCTGGAGGGCGTACCGGATGGCGGCGGCCTCGAGGGCGTTGCCGTTGCCGGCCCGATGGGCCTGGGCGAACACCCGTTCCGGGTCGCCGTCGGCGAAGCGGCTGAGTGCCTCGTGGCCGACCGCCCGGCCGAGGGCGAGGTCGACCACGGGCTGCAGGGCGATCTGGACGTGGTGGCCAGGCACGGCTTCGTGCAGCGTCAGCGCCGGCAGTTCGTACAGCGGTCGCTGGTCCAGCTTGGAGGTGTTGACGATGTAGTGGGCGGCCACGCCGTTCTGCATCGAGCCGCCGTTGTAGCGGCCGGTGGTGTAGTTTTCCTCGATCTGCGGCGGGACGGGCTGCACGTCGTAGGGCAGGCGCGGCAGGGTGGCGAACAGCGGCGGCAGGCCTCCGTCGGCGCGCTTGGCCATCTCCGAGGCCTTCTCCAGCAGTTCCTCGCGCGTCGAGGCGTAGAACTGCGGGTCCGTGCGAAGGAAGTTCAGGAAGCCGGCGAAGTCGCCGGTCCAGCCGGCGGCCTTCATCTCCACGTCCATGCGGGCGCGGATGCGGGCGACCTCGTCCAGACCGATCTGGTGGATCTGGTCCGGCGTCAGATCCGTGGTGGTGTGGCCGCGCACCAGATAGGCGTAGAGCGTCTTTCCGCCGGGCCGATGCGCCAGGCCCGGCTCGACCGGCGCCTTGGGC
>JACXUW010000152.1 GCA_014763705.1 Micrococcales bacterium
CGTCACCGCGTACCACGCCGCTCCCGCGGGGGGCGGCAACGAGGTCGCCGCCCTCGTCGTCGCCGAGGACGGCACGATGACGCCGTACGCGGAGTTCGTCGCGACCCTCGGCCACGACCCCTTCGTCCCGGTCTTCCCGCCGCCCGTGTTCGTCCCCCTCCCGGAGCGCGAACCGGTGACCATCGACCCGCCACGCAACGACTGGCGCCTCGACAAGTGCGACCGGTACACCGAGACGATCACGGTCACCGTGCCGCCGACCGGCGCCGCGCCGAAGGCCGACGTCTACCTCCTCGCCGACACGACGGGCAGCATGGGACCGGTCCTCGACGCGGTCAAGGCCGGCGCGGACGCGATCCTCGCCGACCCGGCGCTCACCGGCTTCGACGTGGCCTGGGGCGTCGGCAACTACCGCGACTTCCCGGTGCCGACGCCCAACTCCTACGCCTTCCAGCACCAGGTCGCCCCGACGACCGACCACACCGCGGTCGGCACCGCCATCGGCGCGTGGACCGCGGCCGAGGGCAGTGACATCTCCGAGGGTCAGCTCTACGCGCTCCACGAGATCTCGACCAACCCGACGATCGGCTGGCGCCCGGACAGCAAGCGCATCCTCGTGTGGTTCGGCGACGCACCGGGGCACGACCCGATCTGCACCGACCTCACCGGGCTGGCCACCGCCGTCACCGAGGCCTCGGCGACCGCCGACCTCACCGGTGCGGAGGTCACCGTCGTCGCGGTCAGCACGACGACGGGGACGGTGGACGCCCTCGACGGCGACCCGAACGCGAGCGTCTACGACTACACGACGTGCCCCGCCGCCGGGTCCGCCGGGCAGGCGTCGCGGATCACCGCCGCCACCGGGGGCACCCACGCGACCGGCATCGACCCGGGCAGCATCGTCGCCACCCTCTCGGCGCTCATCGCGGCCGCGGTCAAGTCCACCGGCAACGTGCACCTCGAGGCCACCGGCGACACGGCCCAGTTCATCGAGTCCATCACTCCCGCAGGCGGGTACGGCCCGCTGGCCGGCGATGAGACGCACGTGCTGACCTTCGAGGTCGTCTGGGTCGGCACCAAGCCGTGCGCCGAGCGCGACCAAGAGCTCCACGGCGCCATCGACATCGTCGCCGACGGAGTCGTCGTCGCGAGCAAGAAGGTGCGTGTCGTCGTGCCGAGGTGCCGCTACCACTACGTCGTCGAGGTGGTCTGCGGGACGCGTCCCGGCAAGGACCCCGGTCGCGAGCACGACGACACGGGCCACGGGGACGGGCACGACCCCGGTCCGGGTGAGCCGGAGGGCGCCTGTGCGGTCGTCCCGGGCCGCTACGCGACGGCGGTCGTCATCGACAACCCCTCGACCTGCCCGGCGCGGATCGAGAAGCGGTTCGCCCCGCTCGTGGTGGACGGCAAGACCATCGGCCGCGAGCCGGAGACCCAGCCCGCGCGGCCGTTCGCCAAGCTCGAGCTGCCGGCCGGTCACGCGACGATGGACGACTGCTGCGCCCTCCACGAGGCGGTCGACCACGGCGCCGGGCTGCTGCTCGGGGTCCTCGACATCGTCTCCGACATCCCGCTCGAGGTGCGGGCCGTGCTCACCGCCGACGGCGGACCGGGCTCGGTCGGTGCCCCGTCGGTGACGACGCGGCCGGTCGAGGCGCGCCGCGCCCCCTGACCGGCCCGGCGCACCCCGCCCCTCGGGTGCGCCACCGGAACGCGACCCGGCGGGCCACTGCCGATCCAGGCCCGCCGGGTCGTCCCGTACCCGACCTCGCCGGCATCAGTCCGGATCAGTCGGGCGACCCCGTCTCGAGCAGCCGGACGAACTGGGCCTCGTCGAGGATGGTCAGGCCGAGCTCGCGGGCCTTGTCCTCCTTGGAGCCGGCGTTCTCGCCGACGACGACGTAGTCGGTCTTCTTCGACACCGAACCGGACGCCTTGCCGCCCCGCGCGAGGATCGCCTCCTTGCTCTCGTCGCGGGAGAACCCCTCGAGCGACCCGGTGACGACGACGGTGAGTCCGGCGAGGGTCTGCTCGACCGACTCGTCGCGCTCGTCGACCATCCGGACGCCGTCGGCCGCCCAGCGGTCGACGATCGCGCCGTGCCACTCGTTGCCGGGCTTGTCGAACCAGTCGCGCACGGACTCGGCGATGATCGCGCCGACGCCCTCGACGCCGGCGAGCTCCTCCACCGTCGCCTCGCGGATCCGCTGCATCGACCCGAGGCTCTGGGCCAGCGCCCGGGCCGCGGTGGGCCCGACGTGCCGGATGGACAACGCGACGAGCACCCGCCAGAGCGGCTGCTGCCTGGCCGTGGCGAGGTTGGCGACGAGCTTGGCGCCGTTGGCCGAGAGGACCCGTCCGTCGACGACGGCGTCCTCGGGGTCGGTCTTCTTCGCGGCGCGGGTGTAGAGCGGGACCCGCGCGATGTCGGCGTCGGTGAGGCCGAAGAGGGTGGACTCGTCGTCGAGGACGCCGGAGTCGAGCAGGGCCACCGCGCCCTCGTAGCCCAGGGCCTCGATGTCGAAGGCGCCGCGCCCGGCGAGGCTCGAGAGCCGCTCGCGCAGCTGGGCGGGGCAGGACCTGCTGTTCGGGCACCGGATGTCCTTGTCGCCCTCCTTCTCGGGGGCGAGGGTCGTGCCGCACGAGGGGCACTCGGTGGGCATGACGAACTCGCGCTCGCTGCCGTCGCGCAGCGCGACGACCGGGCCGAGGATCTCGGGGATGACGTCGCCGGCCTTGCGCAGCACGACCGTGTCGCCGATGAGCACGCCCTTGCGGACCACCTCGGTCGCGTTGTGCAGGGTGGCCCGCTCGACGGTCGAGCCCGCGACGACGACGGGCTCCATGACCCCGAACGGCGTGACCCGGCCGGTGCGCCCCACGTTGACCTGGATGTCGAGGAGCCTCGTGTTCACCTCCTCGGGCGGGTACTTGTACGCGATGGCCCAGCGCGGCGCCCGGGAGGTGGAGCCGAGGCGGCGCTGCACCGCGATCTCGTCGACCTTGACGACGACGCCGTCGATCTCGTGCTCGACGTCGTGGCGGTGCTCGCCGGTGCGCGCGATGAAGGCGTTGACCTCCTCGATCGTGTCGACGACCCGGAAGTGGCTCGAGACCGGCAGCCCCCACGCCTCGAGAGCGGCGTAGGCCTCGCTCTGCCGGGTGAGGTCGAAGCCCTCGCGCCGGCCGAGGCCGTGGACCAGCATCCGCAGCTCGCGTGCCGCCGTGACGCGGGGGTCCTTCTGCCGCAACGACCCCGCGGCGGTGTTCCGCGGGTTCGCGTACGGCGGCTTGCCCGCCTCGACGAGCTGCGCGTTGAGCTCGGCGAAGGCCTCGATCGGGAAGTAGACCTCCCCGCGCACCTCGACGAGGTCGGGAACCGGGTGGGTCGTCGTCGTCGCGAGCTCGGTGGGGATGCCCCGCACCGTGCGCACGTTGAGGGTGACGTCCTCGCCGGTGCGGCCGTCACCGCGGGTCAGGGCCCGGCTGAGGCGCCCCTTCTCGTAGAGGAGGTTGACCGCCAGCCCGTCGATCTTCAGCTCGCAGAGGTAGTGGAAGGCCTGGCCGGCGTCGCGCTCGACCCGGGCGTTCCACTCGAGCATCTCCTCGGCCGAGAAGGCGTTGTCGAGGCTGAGCATCCGCTCGAGGTGGTCGACGGCCTGGAAGTCGGTGGAGAACACGGCGCCCCCGACCTGCTGGGTCGGGCTCTCCGGGGTGCGCAGGCTCGGGTGCGCCTCCTCGAGCGCGGTGAGCCGCTTCATCAGGGCGTCGTACTCACCGTCGCTGACCGTCGGCGCGTCCTTGACGTGGTACGCGAACTGGTGCCCGCGGGCCTCCTCGGCCAGCTCCTCCCACTCGTGCCGGACGTCGTCGGGCACGGCGTCGGCGGGCGGCTGCGCGGCGGGGTCGGTCGGCGTCTCGCTCACCCGCTCATCCTGCCGCAGACCACCGACTCAGTCCTCGGAGCGGTCGGCGACGACGGCCATCACCCCGGCGGCGGCACCGGCGAGCGAGAGCAGGCTGAGGAACAGCTGGAGGACCGCGACGACCGGGTAGGCCTCCATCCCCCACAGGCCGCCGACCCAGTAGCTGCCGGTGAGGGCCGTCTGCGCGAGCCCGGAGAGCAGCGAGAGCCCGAAGAACAGCAGGGCCCAGGTGCGCCAGGCCCGGCGGCTGGGCGAGCGGCTCACGAGGGCCAGGCCGACGGCGGGCGGCACGAGGTGGAGGACCAACAGCGCGACCGACAGCGTGTACGTGAACGACGAGCCCATGGGTCCCCTCCCCGGGCGGACGGCCCACCCGGACGCGACCCTAGCGGTCCGCGGACGCGGTCCGCCGCTCCCGCAGGAGGACGTCGCGGGTCACCTCGAGCTGGCCGAGGTGCTGGGCGAGCTCCTCGTAGACGTGCAGCAGGACGCCCCCCTGCGTCTCGTACCCCGGCTCCGGCCGGGGCGCCGGCGGGTCGGCCGGGGGTTCACCGAACGACGCGGCGGCGACGTCCTCGTGCAGCCCGGCCCGGCCGGCCGCGAGCAGGGCCAGCGCCTGCTCGACGCTCCCGGTGGCGCGGAACTCGGCGTCGCGGTCGCGCGGGACGACGATGCCGCGGTTGACCGTGCGCCCCCACCGGGCCATGACGCCGACGACGTGCGCCACGAGGCCGAAGGCGCTGTTGCCACCGTCGAGCCCCGCGACGCGGACCCCGACGAGCTCGTCCCCCAGCTCGCGGCAGATCGCCGCGTACCCGTCGAGGGCGGCGTCGCAGTAGACGAGGTACTCCTCCGCGCTGATCACGCCCCGACGCTAGCGCCCGGCCCCTGACGGTCGGCGCCGTCCCCGCCACGCCGCGGCGTCGAACCTCTGGCGGAGCCCAGCCCGGCATACGAGGATGGAGCCCCGTCACCGACGCCGGACCAGGAGCCACCGATGACCAACCTCGTCACCAACCTCACGACGACCGCGGCCGAGATGCCCGAGCAGGACGCGCTGCGCGTCAGCGGCCAGGGAGTCACCTACCAGCAGCTGCACGACATGGCGGCGAAGGTGGCGGGGACACTGCGCGAGAACGGGATCCAGCCGGGCGACCGCGTCGCCGTCATCCTCCCGAACGTGCCGGCGTTCCCGGTCGTCTACTGGGGGATCCTCCTCGCCGGGGGCATCGTCGTGCCGATGAACCCGCTGCTCAAGGCCGGGGAGATCGACTACTTCTTCACCGACTCGGGCGCCAAGATCGCCTTCGTGTGGCCCGACTTCGTCGAGGAGGCCACCAAGGGCGCGCAGAACAGCGGCACCCGGGTCGTGACCACCGGTGCGATGGGCCCGGAGGACTTCGAGGGCGGCTCCCCCCTTGCCGAGCCCACACCCCGCGAGGACGACGACACGGCGATCATCCTCTACACCTCGGGCACCACCGGCCGCCCCAAGGGCGCCGAGCTGACCCACAGCAACATCCACCTCAACGCGCTGCGCTCGGCGAAGGTCATCCAGACGATGACCTCGGACGACATCGTCATGGGCTGCCTGCCGCTCTTCCACGTCTTCGGCCTCGTCGTCGGCCTCAACGCGGCGACCATCGCCGGCGCCTCCCTCGCCCTCATCCCGCGCTTCGACCCGCAGGCGGCCATCGAGGTCATCGAGAAGGAGCGGGTGACGATCATGCAGGGGGTGCCGACGATGTACGCCGCCATCCTCAACCACCCGGCCTCGGACGGGATGGACGCGAGCAGCCTGCGCACGTGCGCCAGCGGCGGGTCGGCGATGCCGCTCGAGGTGATGAAGGCGTTCGAGGAGAAGTTCGGCTGCGTCATCCTCGAGGGCTACGGGCTCTCCGAGACCTCCCCGGTCGCGAGCTTCAACATGCCCGACAGGGAGCGCAAGCCCGGCACGATCGGCATCGCCATCCCCGGCTGTGAGATGCGCTGCGTCGACCTCGACGGGAACGAGGTGCCGGTCGGCGAGGTCGGCGAGATCGCGATCCGCGGCGACAACGTCATGAAGGGCTACTGGAACAAGCCCGATGCGACGGCGGAGGCCATCCCCGACGGCTGGTTCCGCACCGGCGACCTCGCGACGATGGACGCCGAGGGCTACTTCACGATCGTCGACCGCAAGAAGGACATGATCCTGCGCGGCGGGATGAACGTGTACCCCCGGGAGGTCGAGGAGGTCGTCTACCAGCACCCGGACGTCCTCGAGGTCGCCGTCGTCGGGATGCCGGACGACCTCCTCGGCGAGCAGGTCGGGGCGGCCGTCGCGCTGCGCGAGGGCTCGAGCGCGACCCCGGAGGACATCATCGCGTTCACCAAGGAGCGGATCGCCGCCTACAAGTACCCGCGCCGGGTCTGGGTCGTCGACGCGCTGCCGAAGGGGCCGACCGGCAAGATCCTGCGGCGCGAGGTCCACGCCCCGGCGGAGTGAGCGCCGCGAAGGACGGGCTCGGGCGCGTGCGGGCGGACGAGTGGGACGAGCACGGCCCGGTCGAGGAGGAGGTCCGGGCCGCCGACCTCTGGCGCGCCACCGGCGTCGGGCTGTGCGTCGTGTGGGGCGTCTCGCTGTGCCTCGTGGTCGGCTGGGTCGTCCGGATCACCGTCGACCCGGCGCCCGGCGACCCCCCGGGGTTCGTCCGCCTCCTGCTCACCCCGGTCGCGCTGCTCTGCGTCGGCTTCACCGTGTGGCTCGCGGTCGCGGGCTGGCGGATCCACCACCGGCGCACCGCCGCCTGGGACGCGGTCGTCGTCGTCGGCGCGCTCGGGCTCGTCACCGGGGTGTTCGTCGCGGCCCCGTGGGGCACGGCCGGCGGACCGAGCGCGGGCCCGAGCCCGGCGTCGCTCGGGCTCGTCGTGCTCGGACTGATGTCGGTCGTCGCCGGGCTGCTCGCGCAGCGGTCGTGGCGCCGGGCGGCTCGGGCCATCGAGGAGCTCCACCCCCACGAGGGCCCCGGCGGCTCAGACCCGGGCGGCGCGCTCCCGGGCGCGGGTGACGACGGCTTCTGGGGAGCGGGGGCTGCGGTTGACGACCCAGGCCGCCGCGAGGACGACGGCGAACCCGACGAGCTGCCAGGTGCCGAGCCGCTCCCCGAGGACGAGGACGCCGAGGAGCACCGAGACGACCGGGATGAGGTAGGTGATCGTCGAGCCGACGACCGGGCCGGCGCCGCGGACGACGTCGAACTGGAGGACGTAGGCGAAGCCGGTCCCGACGACGCCGAGGGCGAGCACGCACGCGAGCGGTAGCCACCCGGGGACGTCGCCCGCGGCGCGGTGGGCGACGAGCGCGCCGAGACCGTCGGCCCGGGTGGCCGCCCACCCGAGCGAGATCGGGACCATGAGCCCGAGCCCGGTGAGCAGCGTGGCGGCCGGCATGGCCAGCCCGCCGAGGTCGGCGCCGGCGAGGAAGCGGCGGTTGTAGG
>JACXUW010000153.1 GCA_014763705.1 Micrococcales bacterium
GGCCGAGCGTGGGTCACGACGCGTGGGTCGTGGTCTCCGTCGGGGGCGTGCTGGTCGCGGAGGAGGACCCGCCGGAGGCGGACCCGGTCATCGCCTCGTCCGGCTGCCCGCCCGTGCACCCGGCGAGCAGGGCGAGGACGACCCCCACCCGGCCCAGCACGCCCAGCCACGTCACACCTCAAGCATTCGAGGACCCGGCGGGGCTCACAAGACCGGTGTCGTGTTCCGTGCGACACCCCCCCGGTGAGCGCTGCCCCTCCCGTCTGGTGGCACGCCGCTGGAGCGCGGGCCCGGCTCGGGGGGCCGTGGCGAACCCCTGAGCCCACCGGCTGTGGGCGGTCTCACGCGGCGGAGGGCACGGCGTGGTGTGACACTCGGAGGGTGAGCACCTCTCGCTGGGTGTCCGCCGTTCTGGTGGTGGCCGTGGCAGCGGGTTGCGGTGGTGACCGGAGCCGCGACGGTGGGTCGCCGCCGCGGTCGGGGACCGGCGTCGCCCTCCAGTCGCTCCTCGCGGCCGAGCGAGCACGGTTCGGCGCTCCCGGTGTGATCGCGGTGGTCCGGGTCGGCGACCGGCGTTGGGCCGTGGTGAGCGGGAGCGCGGATGACTCGGGCACACCGGCCAGCGCCACCGGGACCTTCCGGATCGCGAGCATCACCAAACCGCTCGTCGCCACCCTGGTGCTCCAGGCGGTTGCTCGAGGCCAGGTCTCCCTGGCGGACAACGTCGGGCAGCTGCTCCCCGGGGTGATCCCGAAGGAGCCTGCCGTGACCGTCCGGAGCCTGCTGAACCACACGAGCGGCATCTTCGACGAGCTGAACGAGGGCGACGCCACGGCCGATGTCGCCAGGCTCCACGACGCCGCGCTGCTGTCCGAGGCCCGGCGGCTGATCGCCCAGCGCGCAGCGGGGACGCGGGCCATCGCGTCGGACCGCCTGCTCGTCGCCCTGGCCGAGACCCATGCCCGATACTTCCCCCCGGGAAGCGCGTACCACTACAGCAACACCAACTACCAGCTGGCCGCGATGGTCCTTCAGAAGGTCACGGCGCAGTCCCTGAGCACGCAGCTCCGCACCGGAATCGTCGAGCCGCTCGGGCTGCAGCACACCACCGTCACGCCGCCGGACCTCGCCTCTCCCTCCCTGCGCGGATACCTCGTCGCCGATGGCGGAACAGCCCCGGTCGACGTCACCGACGACCTCCTGGCCTTCGGCAACGGCGGCAACGGCGGCGTGCTCTCCACCCCCGACGAGCTCCTGACGATCCTCCGGGCGATCGTCACCGCACGGCTCGTCCCGCCGGACCTGGCCGGCGACATGATGACCCCGGCGATGGGCGGCTACGGGCTGGGGCTGGCCGCGTACGCCACCCGGTGCGGCACGTTCCACGGCCACGGCGGCGCCGTCAACGGCACCGGCTCGATCGCGATGGTCTCCAGCGACGGGCGCGACGGCGTCGTCATCGCCCAGAACCTCCTGAGCGACCAGGACGCGGACCTGCCTGCACTCGCCGAGGACATGATCTGCACGGCCACCGGTGGGTGAAGGGTCCACCGGCGACCGATGCGTCCGGCGTGCGCCGACGGCGTCAGGCCGGGAAGACGCCGCTGGAGAGGTAGCGGTCGCCGCGGTCGCAGACCACGAAGACGATCGTCGCCCCCTCGACCTCCTCGGCGACCCGCAGGGCGGTCCAGCACGCGCCGGCCGCGGAGACGCCGCCGAAGATGCCCTCCTCGCGGGCCAGCCGGCGGGCCGTCTCCTCGGCGTCGGCCTGGGTGACCTCCACGGTCCGGTCCACCGCCGACGGGTCGAAGATCCTCGGCACGTACTCCGGTGGCCAGGCGCGGATCCCGGGGATCCTCGACCCCTCCGCCGGCTGGGCCCCGACGACCTGGACCTCGGGGTTGCGGGACTTGAGGAAGCGCGAGACCCCGGTGATCGTGCCGGTGGTCCCCATCGCGGACACGAAGTGCGTGATCCGGCCGTCGGTCTGCTGCCACAGCTCCGGGCCGGTGCCGGCCTCGTGGGCGCGGGGGTTGTCCGGGTTGCCGAACTGGTCGAGGACCCGGCCCCGGCCCTCCCGCTCCATCCGCGCCACGACGTCGCGGGCCTCCTCCATGCCGCCGTCGGCGGGGGTGAGGACGAGCTCGGCCCCGTACGCCCGCATCGTCCGGATCCGCTCGGTGGAGGCGTCCTCGGGCATGACGATGACGAGGGGGTAGCCGCTGATCGCCGCCGCCATGGCCAGCCCGATCCCGGTGTTGCCGGACGTCGCCTCGAGCAGGGTGTCGCCGGGCGAGATCTCCCCGCGCTGCTCGGCACCCCGGATCATGCTGATCGCCGGCCGGTCCTTGACCGAGCCGGCCGGGTTGTTCCCCTCGAGCTTGGCGAGCAGGACGTTGCCGCGGCGCTCGTTCTCCGGCCCCGGCAGCCGCTGCAGCCGGACCAGCGGGGTCCCACCGATGACGTCCTCCATCGTGGGGTACACCGGCGGGTTGCTCACGGGCGGTGAGTCTACGGCGCCGCTCATCGGGGAGCCGCCACCGCTCTAGGCTGTCCGGATGATCACGAACCGGTCGGCGCCCCACGCGCGGGTCGTTCCCGTGCTGGTCGTCGCGGACGTCCGAGCGGCGGTGGCCTGGTACTGCGAGGTCCTGGGGTTCGTCGAGCACGTGCGCATCGGCGAGCGGCACCGCGCCCAGCTCGGGCTGCCCGACGGGCCGGCCGCCGAGCTCGTCGTCGCCGAGGTCCGCCCGGGACGGCGGACACCGACGCAGACCCGCTCGCACCAGGTGATGCTCAAGGTCGAGGACGTCGCCGCCGTGGTCGCGGAGGCGGTGGCACGCGGAGCCACGGTCGCGGACCCGCAGCACGACTGGGAGTACGGCGAGCGGCAGGCGACGGTCGACGACCCGTTCGGGCACCAGTGGGTGCTCAACCAGACGCTCGTCGACACGGCGCCCGAGGAGTGGGGCGGCGAGGCCGTGACACCGCGCCCCGGCGACGGGCGATGAGCCGGCCGAGCGACGCCACGGACCCGGCGGCCGAGCGTCGTCGTCAGGCTCGGGAGAACGCCGAGTACCACCACGCGGCCGCCGCGCGGGCGGCCGAGGCCGAGGCCCGGCGGACGGCGCCGATGGTCGCGGAGTTCGCCGCCGCGATGCGCGCCGCGGGCGTCGAGCCCACGCGGCTGCGCGCCCGCCCCTACAGCGGCAGCGGGACCCTGCGGACCGACGTCGAGGGGTGGTACGTGCGTCGCGACCACCGGGCGGCGGTCGGGACCGACGGCCTCTGGTACGTCCTCGTCGTCGCGCCGAGCCTGCGCGGACGGCTGACCGGCGTCCACGTCGACCCGAGCGACGCGCCGCTCCAGGTCGGGGCGGGTGGCCGGGACGGGGACTCGGTGGCGCTCGAGGTCCTGCTCCGGCTCCGGCTCGAGGCCGGCCCGGACTTCCCCTGACGGCTCGCGGCGAGGTCAGCCGGTCGCGGAGCGCGGGTGGCGGGTGATGTCGTAGCCGTCGGCGAGCCCGCTGACGAGTACCTCGACGAGCTCGGGCACGTCGTCGGGGTCGACCCGCACCGTGGCGACGCACACGTTCTCGCGCCAGACCGACAGGACGACGACCCCGGCCTCGTGGTGCCACGTGGCCCGCAGCGCGCGTCCCTCGCCGCGGGTGTCGGTGACGACCCCGCTGCGTCCCGCGCCGGACGTGCGCTCCATGACGAGAGTGTGCGCCGACGGGTGGTCCCCTGTCGAGGCCCGGGAGCGGCCGGCCGAACCCCGACCGTCAGATGTCGCGGAAGGTCTCGATCGTCGCGCCGAGGGCGTTGAGGCGCTCGGCGAGGTCCTCGTACCCACGGTTGATGACGTAGACGTTGCGCAGCACCGAGGTGCCGGGCGCGGCGAGCATGGCGAGCAGGACGACGACGCCCGGGCGCAGCGCCGGCGGGCACATCACCTCGGCCGCGCGCCACTTCGGCGTCGGGCCGGTGATCATCACCCGGTGCGGGTCGAGCAGCTGCACCTGGGCGCCGATCTTGGTCAGCTCGGTGAGGTAGATGGCGCGGTTCTCGTAGACCCAGTCGTGGATCATCGTCGTGCCGTCGGCGCACGCCGCGATGAGCGCGAAGAACGGCAGGTTGTCGATGTTGAGGCCGGGGAACGGCATCGGCGCGATCTTGTCGACCGGCGCGCTGAGCGGGCCCGGGTGGATCGTGAGGTCGACCAGCCGCGTGTGCCCGTTGTTCGCGAGGTACTCCTCGGTCGTGTCGAACCTCAGACCCATCTCCTCGAGGGTGGCCAGCTCGATCTCGAGGAACTCGATCGGCACCCGCTCGACGGTGATCGTCGACTCGGTGACGACGGCCGCGGCGATGAGGCTCATCGCCTCGATGGGGTCCTCGGACGGGAAGTACTCGATGTCGGTGTCGACCCGGCCGACGCCGGTGACCGTCAGCGTCGTCGAGCCGATGCCCTCGATGCGGACGCCGAGGCCCTGGAGGAAGAAGCAGAGGTCCTGGACCATGTAGTTCGGGGACGCGTTGCGGATGACCGTCGTGCCCTCGTACCGCGCCGCGGCGAGAAGCACGTTCTCGGTGACGGTGTCGCCGCGCTCGGTGAGCACGATGGCGCGGTGCGGGTGCCGCTCACGGTCGACGACCGACTCGTAGAAGCCGTGCGTCGCGGTGACGTCGAGGCCGAAGTGGCGCAGGGCCGACAGGTGCGGCTCGACGGTGCGCGTGCCGAGGTCGCAGCCCCCCGCGTACGGCAGGCGGAAGGTGTCGTACTCGGCGAGCAGGGGGCCGAGGAACATGATGACGGTGCGGGTGCGCCGGGCGGCCTCGACGTCGATGCCGGCGAGGTCGAGCCGGGCCGGCGGGACGATCTCGAGGTCGTTGCTGTCCGGGAGCCAGCGCACGCGCACGCCGATCGAGGTGAGCACCTCGATGATCCGGTTGACCTCCTCGATGCGGGCGAGGTTGCGCAGCGTGGTGCGGCCCTTGTTGAGCAGGCTCGCGCAGAGCAGCGCGACGGCGGCGTTCTTGCTCGTCTTGACCGGGATCGAGCCCGAGAGCTTCTTGCCGCCGACGATCCGCAGGTGCTGGGGACCGGAGTGGCCGAGGGAGACGAACTCGCTGTCGAGCTTCTCGCCGACCCGGGCGAGCATCTCGAGCGAGAGGTTCTGCTTGCCCTGCTCGATGCGCGCGACGGCACTCTGGCTGGTGCCGAGGAGGTCCGCGAGCTCGCTCTGGGTGAGCCCCTGGTGGCGTCGGGCGTCCCGGATGAGGGTCCCGATGCGGGTCAGGTAGGTGTCGCTGGTCGTCGTCACGTCGACCATCGTAGATCACATGTGAGATAAAGCCAGTTTCCGGGGCGGTCGCTCTCAGCACCTCCTTCGGCACCGTCCCGACCTGCGACGACGGCACGGACCGCAGCGGTCCGTGCCGTCGTCGGGCGGCGCACCAGGTCGCTCAGGCCGTGGCGGGGACGCTCGCGACACCGTGCGGGAGGACGCGCCGGCCGAGCACCCGCTCGGTGACGCCCTCGCGGTCCAGCAGGGGGATGATCCCGCCGTTCCAGAACTGGAAGCCGGCGCCGGTGATCATCGCGAGGTCGATGTCCATCGGGGCCTCGACGACGCCCTCGGCGAGCATCATGCCGACCTCCTCGGCGATGGCGCCGAGGACGCGGGCCCGGACCTCCTCGACCGAGAGCTCGACCGGGGCGGCCGGCTTCTCGCGCAGCGCCTCGACCTCGGGGTCGGGGACGGGGCGACCGCGCTCGTCGGTGGCGTAGTACCCACGCTTGCCGGCCTCGACGATGCGCCGCAGGGTCGGCGAGACGAAGAACCGGTCGCCGAAGGCCCGGTGCAGGGTCTCGCTGTTGTGCAGGGCGATCGCCGGCCCGACCAGCCCGAGGAGGACGAAGGGCGGCATGGGAGCGAGACCGGCCACGGCGCGGTCGGCGACCTCCACCGGCGTGCCCTCGTCGACGACGCGGGAGTACTCGCCCATGAAGCGGCCCAGCAGCCGGTTGACGACGAACGACGCGGAGTCCTTCGAGCGGATGCAGGTCTTCCTCAGGCCCTTGCCGACCGCGAAGCCGGTGGCGAGGGTGGCCTCGTCGGTGTGCTCGCCGGGGATGACCTCGAGCAGCGGCATGACCGCGACCGGGTTGAAGAAGTGCAGCCCGACGACCCGCTCGGGGTGCTGCAGCCCGCTCGCCATCTCGGTGATCGACAGGGACGAGGTGTTCGTCGCGAGGACGCACTCCGGGGTGACGACGGCCTCGACCTCGGCGAAGACCTGCTGCTTGACCGACATCTCCTCGAAGACCGCCTCGATGACCAGGTCGGCGTCGGCGAAGCCGTCCTTGCTCGTCGACCCGGTCACCAGGCCCTTGAGGAAGCACGCCTTGTCGGGGGAGACCCGGCGCTTCTCGAGCAGGCCGTCGACCTCGGCGTGCACGTAGCCGACGCCCTTGGCCACCCGCTCCTCGTCGAGGTCGGTCATGACGACCGGCACACCGAGGCGGCGCGCGAACAGCAGCGCGAGCTGGCTGGCCATGAGGCCTGCGCCGACGACGCCGACCTTGGTCACCGGGCGGGCGAGGGCCCTGTCGGGGGCGCCCGCCGGCCGCTTGGCCCGCTTCTGGACGAGGTCGAAGGCGTAGAGGCCGGCCCGCAGCTCGTCGGACATGATGAGGTCGCCGAGCGCCTCGTCCTCGGCCGCGAAGGCCTCCTCACGGGTCGCGGTCCGCGCAGCGCGCACGAGCTGGACGGCCCGCAGCGCGCCGGGCGCCCGGCCGGCCGTCTTCGCGAGGACGATCTTCCCGGCCCGGTCGCACGCGGCGTCCCAGGCCTCGGGGGAGCGGTCGACCTCGGCGCGCTCGACGGTGACGGCGCCGGTGAGCACCCCGGCCGCCCAGCGCAGCGAGTCCTCGAGGAAGTCGGCCGGCTCGAGGAGCACGTCGCCGATGCCGAGTCCGACGACCTCCTTCGCCCCGAGCATCCGGTTCTGCGACAACGGGTTCTCGATGACGACCTTGAGGGCCGCCTCCGCCCCGACGAGGTTCGGCAGGAGCCAGCAGCCACCCCAGCCGGGGACGAGGCCGAGGAAGGTCTCGGGCAGGGCGAACGCCGGCACGCCGGCCGAGACCGTGCGGTGGTCGGCCGAGAGCGCGAGCTCGACGCCACCGCCCATCGCCGCCCCGTTGACGAACGCGAACGTCGGGACCGGCAGGTCCATGAGCGTCGCGAAGGCGCGGTGGCCGGCCTGCGCGATCTCGACGGCCTGGCCGCGCTCGGTGACGTAGGGGATGCCGGACAGGTCGGCGCCGACCGCGAAGACGAACGGCTTGCCGGTGACGCCGACGGCCTGGATCTCGCCGGCCT
>JACXUW010000622.1 GCA_014763705.1 Micrococcales bacterium
ACGCCGAGCAGCGTGAGCCACGGGTGCCGGGTCACGGCGCCGACGTACCAGCCACCGTGCTCCTCGGGGCGGTCGTCGGAACCGGCGGCGCGCGTGGCGGGGTCACCCGGCGTCGCGAACCCGGCTCGGCGCCAGGCGCGCCGCGAGACGACACGGGTCCCCATGAGCCGCAGGACGGCCGGGCTCACGGTGACGGCGACGACCACGGAGACGGCGACGGTGGCGGCGGCGACGACGCCCATCTCGGCGAGGATCGGGATGCCCGAGAGGACGAGCGCGGCGAGGGCGATGACGACGGTCGAGCCGGCGAAGGTCACCGCGGAGCCGGCCGTCGCGACGGCGCGGGCGACCGACTCGCGCACCGGCATCCCGTGGAGGATGTTCGCCCGGTGCCGGTTGACGATGAACAGCGCGTAGTCGATCCCGACGGCGAGGCCGAGCATGAGGGCGAGCGCCGGGGTCGTCGTGTTGAGCTCGACGACGGAGGTGAAGGCGACGGCGCCGCCGAGGCCGACGCCGACGCCGAGCAGCGCGACGAGGAGCGGGAGCCCGGCCGCGACGAGGCTGCCGAGGACGAGCACGAGGACGAGGAGCGCGACGGCCAGGCCGAGGATCTCGCCGGGCCCGATGAACTCGAGCGCCTGGGTGATCTCGACGCTGTAGCTCGCGGTGACCCCTGCGGCCGCGAGGACGGGGTCGCCCTTCTCGGGGATGAGGGCGCGGTCCTCCGGCGGCACCGACTGCGCGTTGTCGTCGAACTGCACCTGGACCACGGCGTAGCGGCCGTCCGCGCTGACCAGCCGGGTGCCGGACGAGGCCGCGGAGACGGCGGCGCCATCGGCGTACCGGGCCTTGCCGGAGGCGAGCTCGGACCGTGCGGCGTCGAGCTTCTTCTCGCCGGCCGCGACCTGGGCCCGCCCGCCCTCGACCTGCGCGCGCAGGGCGGGCAGGCTCGGGTCGGCCGGGTTCGCCTTCTCGGCCTGGGCGAGGAACGCCTCACCGCCGGCGAGCTGCGCCTTGGCGTCGGCCAGCTGCTTGGTGCCCGCGTCGAGCTGGGCCTGGCCGTCGGCGAGCTGCTGCTTCGAGGCGGCGAGCTTCGCGGCCGACTCGTCGATCTGCTGCTGGGCCGCGAACGGGTCGACGACGCGCTCGACGTGCGGCAGGCCCTCCCACTGCTTCATCGCCTGCGCGACGGCGGCCTTCTGCTCGGTGGTGAACGAGCCGGTGTCGCTCTTCAACACCACGCGGCCGAACCCTCCTGCGGCGGAAGGGATCTGGGTGCCGAGGTTGCTCAGGACGCGCTCGAACTCGGTACCGGGGATGGAGACCTGGTTGGTGAGGGGCCGGCCGATCGTGCCGGCGAGGGCGCCGGCGACCGCGAGGACGACCAGCCAGGCGGCGACGACGCGCCAGGCGTGCGCGGCGCACCAGCGGCCGAGACGGTAGAGCGCGGTGGACATGGGGG
>JACXUW010000154.1 GCA_014763705.1 Micrococcales bacterium
TTTGAAGACCTTCCGTCCCGTCGGCCGCATCACCGTGTCAGCGCCGCGGACCACCGCGTGCCAGCAACCGGGTCCGACGTCGCACCAGGCCGAACGGACCGTTCCCGCATGCGGGCGCGAGGGCGCCCGAGGGCGTGGAGACAGTCGCGCCCATCGCTCGCGACCGGCTGGTGTGGCTGTTGTTCACGAGTGGTCGTTGGCTCGTGGGCGGTGCCACTCACCGGCTCACCCATCTCGCCGGGGTCCACCCTGACGCTCAGGAGGAGGCCTGAGCAACGCCCTTCAGCCGTTCGGTCGATCCACGCATCATCCGTCCGGCCTATTCGGTCCCCCACCACCTCTCCGGGGTCGCGGAGAAGGTAAAGCACAGGTAAAGTCTGTCTCTAGCACCGGTCAAGGACTGCAGGGGTCCGAGACCGTTCACGGTGGCTGAGAGCGCAGGGGCTCGACGTCATGACGTGGCCGCCGCCTCCCTCGTTCGAGGGGACGGTGTTGCGACGCCGGGCCGGCCCACGGACCGACCCGGCGCCACCATGACAGCCAGCCCTGGCTGGCCCACAGAGTGCCCCAACCCCCCCTGGGGCAGACGGCCCGCTCCTCTGGAGCCGTGGCCGCGCAGCGCCCCCGCGTCGCCTGAAGGCCGCGGGGGCGTTGTCTTGCCGTCGTGGCGCGGAGCTCACGCCCCGTTCCCCGGGTGCGAGATGGAGGGTGCCCGACCGGAGGTTCCGGCATCAGGCGGGGAAGTTGCGCACGCTGCCATCCGGGGTAACACGTGGGCATGACTCGTCACGTCGAGCCTCGTCGCGCCCAGTGCCGCCGCGCCGATGGGTGAGGTCCGCGTCGGCACCTCGGGGTGGAGCTACCCGCGGTGGCGCGGCGACTTCTACCCGCGCGGCCTGCCGCACCGCCGCGAGCTCGAGTACCTCGCGGCCCGGACGGGGAGCGTCGAGGTCAACGGCTCCTTCTACTCACTCCAGCGCCCCACGTCCTACGCCCTGTGGCGCGACGAGACGCCCGAGCACTTCGTCCTCGCGGTCAAGGGCGGCCGCTTCATCACTCACCTGAAGCGGCTGCGCGAGGTCGAGACCCCGCTGGCCAACTTCTTCGCCTCGGGTGTGCTCGCACTCGGCCCGAAGCTCGGGCCGGTCCTGTGGCAGCTGCCCGAACGGGTCACCTTCGACCCCGACGTGCTCGCCGCCTTCCTCGACCTCCTGCCCCGCACGGTCGGCGAGGCGGCGGCCCTCGCCCGGCGGCACGACGCCAAGGTGCGCGAGGACCGCACCCTGACACGTGCCCCGCGGGGGCTGGCCGGCCGCCGGATCCGGCACGCGCTCGAGTTCCGCAGCGCCACCTTCTGCTCGGACGAGGCGAGCGAGCTGCTGCGCCGCCACGACGTCGCCACCGTCGTCGCCGATACGGCCGGGCGGTGGCCCATGGCCGAGGCGGTGACGAGCGACCTCGTCTACGTGCGGCTGCACGGCGACACCGAGCTCTACGCGAGCGGCTACGGCGACGAGTCCCTCGACCGCTGGGCCGACCGGTGCCGGGGTTGGGCGCAGCGCGCCGACGTCGTCGTCTACTTCGACAACGACGCCCGCGGGCATGCGCCGCACGACGCGCTGCGGCTCATCGAGCGGCTCGGCGACCTGCATCCGCCGACCGGCTGAGGGAGCCCAGCCGGCAGACGACGAGGTGCCGGGGTCGGGTCGACTCCCCACCCCGAGCCGGCGGGCCGACCTCGGGGCGGAGTCGGGGTCGATGTCGGGGTCACCCCCGATGCGCCGGACCCCCCGACCGCGGGACCGTGGGCACCATGACGAAGGTGTGGGGTCCGGGGGTGCGGATGGCCGCGGGCGCGGCGCTCGCCGCGACGGTGGTGGCGCTGGCCCTGCCGAAGGTGACGGGGACCTCGTGGCGCCCGATCGTCGACGCGTTGAGCCGGCCGACGCCGACCCAGCTCGCCGTGCTCGCGGTGCTCTGGCTGCTCGGGCTGTGGGCGCACACGCCCTCCCTCACCGCCGCGCTGCCCGGGCTGAGCCACCGCCGCGCCCTCCTGCTCAACCTCACCGGGTCCTTCGTCTCCAACCTGCTGCCCCTCGGCGGCGCGGCCGGGACGGTCGTCAACTGGCGGATGGCCCGGGCCTGGGGCTTCGGCTCGGCGGCCTTCGGGCGCTGGGCGCTCGTGACCAACCTCGCCGACCTCGTCGTCAAGCTGCTCCTGCCCGGCGTGGTCCTCTGCTGGTTCGCCGCGGCCGGCAGCTCCGCGACGCACAACCTCACGGGCCCGGGCGTCGTCGGGGTGGCGCTCCTCGCCGTACTCGTCGCGACCGTCGTGCTCGTCGGACGGGACGACCGCGCGGTGCGTTGGGCCGGTGGCCGGCTGGACCGGCTCGCCGCCCGGCTGCGCCCCCTGCCGTCGGCTCCCGAGGGATGGGGTGAGCGCGCCGCTCGCTTCCGCCGGGAGAGCGCAGACCTGGTCCGCGCCGGCTGGGGGCGCATGCTCGGGGCCAAGGTCCTCTACGCGCTGCTCCAGGCCGTACTGCTCTGGGCCTGCCTCTCCGTCGTCGGCGCGCCCGCGACACCGGTCGTCGTCGCCTCGGCCTTCGTCGTCGAGCGGCTGCTGTCGATGCTCGTCCTCACCCCCGGCGCCACCGGCATCGTCGAGGTCGGGATGGCCGGTGCGCTGACCGCGCTCGGGGTCCCCGCCGCGCCGGCCGCCGCCGGGGTGCTGCTCTACCGTGCGTTCGTCATCGGGATGGAGGTGCCCGTCGGCGGGCTCGGACTGCTCGGGTGGTGGCTCTCCCGGCGACGGGCGGGCCACCTCGGCGCCGTAGCCCGCGTGCACCCCACCGTCCGTCCGGGGGGTCGGTGGGCGCATGCTGGGAGGCTCCCGACCGAAGGAGCAGCACGATGGAGTACACGCGTCTCGGCAGCACCGGCCTCACCGTCAGCAGGGTCGCGCTCGGGTGCATGACCTACGCGGACGCCTCTCGTGGCTTCCACGCGTGGGCGCTCGACGAGGAGGCCTCCGGGGCCTTCTTCCGCCAGGCCGTCGAGCTGGGGATCACGTTCTGGGACACCGCGAACGTCTACAGCGCCGGCACCTCCGAGGAGTTCGTCGGGCGCGCCATCCGGCGGTACACCCGGCGTGAGGACGTCGTCCTGGCCACCAAGGTCCACGGCCGGATGCACGACGGCCCCGGCGGCTCCGGCCTGTCCCGCAAGGCGATCCTCGAGCAGGTCGACGCCTCGCTGACCCGGCTCGGCACCGACCACGTCGACCTCTACCAGATCCACCGGTTCGACCCCGAGGTCCCCGTCGAGGAGACGATGGAGGCGCTGCACGACGTCGTCAAGGCCGGCAAGGCGCGCTACATCGGGGCCTCGTCGATGTACGCGTGGCAGTTCGCGACGATGCAGCACGCCGCCGACCTCGGGGGCTGGACGCGGTTCGTCTCGATGCAGGACCAGTACAGCCTGCTCATGCGCGAGGAGGAGCGGGAGATGTTCGGGCTGCTCGCGGCCCAGGGCGTCGGCGCCATCCCGTGGAGCCCGCTCGCGCGCGGCCGCCTGGCCCGGCCCTGGGGTGAGCAGACCAACCGCTCCGAGACCGACGAGTTCGGCAAGCGCCTCTACCAGGACTCCGACGCCGACATCGTCGGCGCCGTGGAGCGGGTGGCCCGGGACCGGGGCGTCGCGATGTCCACGGTCGCGCTCGCCTGGGTGCTGCACAACCCGGTGGTCGACGCGCCGATCGTCGGCGCCACGAAGGCCCACCACCTGCCGGACGCGGTCGCCGCGCTCGACCTCGAGCTGACCGACGACGAGGTGGCGTCGCTCGAGGCGGCCTACACCCCCCGGGAGCCCAGCGGCTTCTGAGGCGGCGACCGGTTCAACCCTCGAGCTCGGCCAACACCGTCCGGGCACCGGCCGCGAGCAGCGCTGCGTCCGTCGTCACCGCCAGGAAGCCGATGCTGTGGGCTCGCAGACGTGTTGCGGCAGAAGGGTTCCCAGCGAAGGCACCGACGAGGATGCCCTGCCGCTCGGCGGCCGCGACGACCCGGCGGAGCGGACCGTCCGGCGCGTCATCGGCGAGCAGCGCCTCGACGCTCGTGCCGAGGGCCAGCGCGAGGTCGAGCGGGCCGATGAAGAGCCCGTCGACGCCGGGGGTCGCAGCGATCCGCTCCACCTCGTCGAGGGCGCCGACCGTCTCGACCATCACCCAGCAGCGGACGACCTCGTTCGCGACGTCCGCCGCCGGCGCCGAGGCTCCCCACATCGGCGACCACGGGCCCCAGCTGCGTTCCCCGAGAGGCGGGTAGCGGCAGGCCATCGCGGCCCGCGCGGCGTCCTCGGCTCCGGTGACCGACGGCACGACGACGCCGTGGGCGCCGGCGTCGAGGGCGGTCCCGATCCACGCGGCGTCGACGGCCGGGACGCGCACGAGGAAGGGAGCGGACACCGCGCCGAGCGCGCGGCCGGCGCCGTGCAGCGCCGCGCGGTCGACCGGCCCGTGCTGGGCGTCGAGGGCGAGCCAGTCGAAGCCGGAGCCCGCCAGGCGGAGCAGCAGGTCGACGTCGGCCGTGCTGGTCCAGATGCCGTTCGAGACCTCCACCCGAGCATCGTGCCACCGCACCGACGGAACTGCGTTGTGCCGTCGTGCCCGGCCCACGCAGCATGGCCGGATGGACCACTCGGACATCTCGCGCATCGCCCACGCCCACCATCCGCTCGCCGCACCGGTCGACGCCGTGGCGACGGCCCGCCTCCTCGACCGGCTCTCGGTCCCTCGGGACGGCCGGGTCGTCGACCTCGGGTGCGGCGCGGGCGAGTGGCTGTTCGCCCTGCTCGCCGCGCGTCCCGACGTGCAGGCTGTCGGGGTCGACCTCCACCTGCACCCCGACCGGGAGGAGCGCGCGGCGGCCCGAGGGGTCGCGGACCGCGTCACCTGGGTGACCGCCGACGCCGCGACGTGGTCCGGCGGCCGCTTCGACGCCGCCCTCTGCGTGGGGGCCTCGCACGCGTTCGGCGGGTACGAGCGCATGCTCGACACCCTGCGCGCCCACGTCTCCCCCGGCGCCCGCTGCCTCGTCGGCGACGGCTTCTGGGAGCGACCCCCCGGGCCGGCCGCCCTCACCGCCCTCGAGGCCACCCCGGAGGACTTCCCGGACCTCGACGGCCTCGTCGCCCACGCCTGGGCCCTCGGCTGGGGCACGGCGTACGCCCACGTCAGCACCGCCGCCGAGTGGGACGACTACGAGTGGTCCTGGGTCGGGTCGCTCACCGACTGGGCCCTCGCCGAGGGCCGGGACCCGGCCGAGCGGGAGCAGGCCCTGGCGGTCGCCGCCGAGCACCGACAGGGCTGGCTGCGCGGCTACCGGCACGAGCTCGGGTTCGTCACCTCCGTCCTCGTCGACGCGCGCCGCTGACCCGGCGGGGCCGTCGATCCGCCGGCGGACCACCCGTCGCAGCCGCCGGGGGTGACCCCGCTCTCGACCGGCCGCCGACCACGGTCGCCGGTGGGACGATGACGGTGGCGGGGGCGCGCGCCCGCCAGTCGCGGCGCGGCGTGGGACGTCGTCGCCGGCAGGAGCAGGCCATGGCCACGACACACCCCACGCATCCCGTCCCGAGAACCGCCGCCACCCGGCCCGCACCGCGCGCGGCCAACCTCGCCGGCCTCGTCGTCAACCTCGCCCTCCTCTACCTGCTCGAGGTGCGCCCCGGGTGGCGGGCCGTGCCGTTCCTCAGCGCCGAGGCCGGGCAGGTCGTGCCGCTCGTCGCCGCAGCGTTGTGGACGGGCGTCGTCGTCGAGGCGCTCGCGGTCCTCGTGCACACCGGCTGGTTCCGCGCCCTCGGCGACCTCGCGACGTCGGTCGTCGGCCTCGTCGCCACGCTCCGCGTCTGGGACGTCTTCCCGTTCGACCTCCCGGCCGGCTGGAGCGTCCCGGTGCGGGTCGTCCTCGTCCTCGCGGTCGTCGGCGGAGTGGTCGGGATCGTCTCCGCACTGAGCCGCCTGCTCGAGGGCATCACCCCGCGCCCGCGCGGCTGAGCCGCCGTGTCCCTCGCCGGGGTTCAGCGGCCGCCCAGCGCCCGCACGGCCTCGATGGTGTCGACCTCGTCGAGCGGCTTGTCGTCGCGGTAGCGCAGTACCCGGGCGAAGCGCAGCGCGACGCCCCCCGGGTAGCGGGAGGAGCGCTGCACGCCGTCGAGGGCGATCTCGACGACCTGCTCGGGGCGCACCGACACGACGTAGCCGTCGGTGGGGCCGTCGGCGAGCTCGGTGAAGCGCTTGGTCTGCCAGCGCAGCATCTCGTCGGTCATCCCCTTGAAGGTCTTGCCGACCATGACCCAGCCGCCGGAGTCGGGGTCTCGCGCCCCGAGGTGGATGTTGGACAGCCAGCCGCGCCGGCGACCCGAGCCCCGCTCGACGGCGAGCACGACGAGGTCGAGGGTGTGGGTCGGCTTGACCTTGACCCAGCCGCTGCCGCGTCGACCAGCGGCGTACGGGGCCGACGCGTCCTTGACGACGACGCCCTCGTGCCCGGCGGAGACGAGGTCGTCGAAGAAGCCGGCCGCAGCCGCGGGGTCGGTGGTGAGCAGCCGCGGGACGACGAGGTGCGGAGCCAGACCGGTGAGGACCTTGTGCCGCTCGAGGGCCGGGGCGTCGACGAGGTCGCGCCCGCTCGCGTGGAGGACGTCGAAGAGGAAGGTGGTGAGCGGTACCTCCGCGCGCAGCCGGGCGACGTCGGCCGAGCTCGCCGTGCGGGCGCCGGTGACCTGGAACGGCGCCGGCCGCCCACCCTCCTCGATGACGATGGCCTCGCCGTCGAGGACGAGGTCACCACCCGGGAGCGCGACGACGGCCTCGACGACCTCGGGGACCCGCTCGGTGATGTCGTCGAGGCTGCGGGTGAACACGGTGACGACGCCGTCGGCCCGGTGGACCTGCACCCGGATGCCGTCGAGCTTGCCGTCGACGAGCATCTCGGCGCCGGCGAACCCCTCGGTGGCCTCGTCGGTCGTCTTCGCCGACGCCGCGAGCATCGGGCGCAGCGGCCGGCCGACGACGAGCCCGACCTCCTCGAGCGCGGCCTGCCCGCCGCGGGCGGCGATGCCGGCGACGACGTGGGTGAAGCCGGCGAGCATCACCGCGCGGCGGACGAGGGCGTCCGGGACCTCGAAGGCGCGGGCGACGGCCGCGAGCACGACGCCGTCGAGCGCCCCCTGCCGGAGGTTGCCGGTGACGAGGTCGCGGAGGAAGCGCTGTTCGTCGGCGGTCGCGGCCCCCAGGAGCGACGCGAGCTCGGCGCGGCGGGCGGCGGCCGACCC
>JACXUW010000623.1 GCA_014763705.1 Micrococcales bacterium
GGTGAGCACCGCCCCGCCGGGTCCGGCGCCGCAGCGTGCTGGCCGGCGGGGCGGTGCTCACCGCCGCGGCGGTCGGCGGGGCCGCCTGGGCCGCGGCCGGGTCCACGAGCCCTGCGCCGCCGGTCCGGCGCTCACCGCGGCCGGCGCCCTCGACGGCCGGCCCGGACGACCCCGTGTGGGCCTCGACGACGCGCTGGCCGCCTCGGGGCTCGCTGGCGGGCGACCCCGGGGTGGCGGCGCTCGTCGCCACCGCGGGCAACCTCTCCCGGCTGCTCTACGCCGCGGACGCGGGTCCCCTGCGCGTCGTCGTGGCGACCGACCCACAGGTCGACGAACCCCTGTCCTCGGTCGTGCGGGTCTGGAGCGGACCGGCGGGCACGGACGTCACCGGGCTGACCGTCGCGGAGCTCGGGTACAACGGCATCTACGACCGCCAGGACCTCGTCGCCGTGGCCCTGCCGAGCAGCGGCGGTGCCCTCGTCGTCACCCTCGCCCGCCCGGACGTCGACGGCGCCGAGGTCTCGCTCGCCGTCCGCCCGCTGCCCGACGGCCGCATCGAGCGGGCCTGGCAGGCGGTCCCGATGACCGAGGGGGTCGGCGTCGTGCGGCTCGAGCGCGCCGCCGGACCGGCCAGCCGGCTGCGGATGGCCGGCTACGACGGGCCCCTGCCCCACGTCGACCCGGTGCGGAACGGCGAGGACCTGGTGGCTGCGGCGATCGCCGACGTCGCGGCCTGCGTCGACGTCGCGGTGGGGCGGCTCGCGGTCCGGACCACCCGCTTCCCGCTGCCCGAGGGGGCCATGCAGGAGATGATGGGGAGCCCGGCCGCGGGGACGCTCGACGTCACCGCCGTCACGACGCCCGGCGGCGGTGTCGTCCGGTTCGCCTCGTACCGCACCGGCTCCGCCGAGTCCTACGCCGCCTTCACCGACCAGCCGCTCGTCGTGCCGGCCCGCGAACGGGACGCCCCGTTCGTCCTCCAGCTCGGCACGGACGTCGAGGGACGTCCGCGCACCATCGTCACCTCCCCCGCGCAGGCGGCGACCGTGCAGGTGCTGGGCGTCGACGGGCAGGTCCTCTCCCGGCCGACGCGGCTCGTCGGGCGACTCGCGGTCGTCACCCTCACCACCTCGCCCGCCGACGGCTCCGACCTGCGCATCGTCGTCCGGGCGGCCGACGGGCGCGTCGTCCGCGACGCCGTGCACGTCGACGGGCGACCCCTCTACGACCTCTCCCCCGAGGGCGCGCTCTTCTGACCGGGCCCCGCCGACCCGGGTCGGTGCGCTGTTCCCCCTGTCCCACCCGTCCGGGACCGCCGCCGCCGGGGTGATGATGGGGCGGTGGCGGTCGACGGGCGCGGTGCGGCGGACTTCGTCACCGCGCGCTGGTCGGAGCTCGAGGCCGTCGCCCTCCTCGCCACCCTCGACCCCGTCGGGGCGCGCGAGACGACGGCGGCCGCGC
>JACXUW010000624.1 GCA_014763705.1 Micrococcales bacterium
GTCCACCAGAGGGGGGCCCCGGCGCCGCCGGCGTCGAGGAGGGCGATCCGCCACGCCGCGGGGGGCGTGCCGCCCCACGCGGCGAGCCCGTTGGCACCGACGACCGCCGGCCACGACACCGCGCCGGCGCTGAGCAGCCACGGCGCGAGGACGGCCGCGGGGACGACGGCGGCCACGACGGCGTGCCCGCGCACCCCGGGCCGCACGAGGGCGAGGACGAGCGCGAGCAGCACCCCGAGGGCGGCGAGCACCGGGGCGAAGGCGCCGAGGACGACGAGGGCGAGCGCCGTCGCGAAGCCGCTGGTCGCCGTGGAGCGCCGGGCCCCGACGAGCCAGAGTCCGGCCGCGACACCGGGCAGCAGCACCAGGGCGACCGCGGCGCCGAGGCGTCCCTGCGCCACGGTGGCGGCGGCCGGGCCGCTCGTCGCCCACGCGACGGCACCGAGCGTGCGCAGCCACCGGCGGCGGGTCGCCACCCGGAGCGCGAGGTAGGCCGAGAGGGCGCCGAGCGGCATCGCGAGGAGGACGAGCAGCGCGACGACGAGGCCGCCGGGCGAGGACGGGACCGGCACGAGCGGGAGGTGCGCCACGAGCCACGCGGGGGCGGCGAGCAGGGCGCTCGCCGGCCCGGCCTGGTCGGGGCCGCCGAGGCCGCTCCCGGACCAGCCGTCGCGCCACGCGTGCCAGAGCGCCGGGGCGTCCACCCGGGCACCGACCAGCTCGCCGCCGGTGAGACCGCCGCCGAGGCCGGTGAGCACGCCGAGACCGAGGGTCCGGGCTGCGGCGACCGTGACGACGAGGGCCGTGACGACGGCGACGACGCCCGGGTGCCGGACCACCTTGACGAACCAGGACCGGGGGTTGAGGTCGGCCGCGGCGTCGCCGATCGGCGGCTGCGGGGGGACGAGGGCGTGGTGCACGGAGTCGCCCCACGAGGTGAGGACCGCCCGGCGCGGCTCGAAGACGGCGCCGAGGTCGCGCCGGCGCACCACCGGACGGTGCCGCGTGCGCCACCGTGCGCGAAGGCCTCGGACGGGGTCGAGGGAGGAGAGCGCCGCGAGCTCGGCCCACGCGCTGCGGGGGCGCTTGAGGAGGAGGAGGCCGAGGGCGGCGACGAGGGAGGTGACGCCGATCCACACGACGAGGATCGGCGACCACCACCACGGGGCGCGGGCCAGGGCCACCCGCCGGGCGGCGCGGCGGCGGCCCGAGGTCGTGGCCGAGGCGACGGCGACGCCCGGACCCGAGCGCACCCGGGAGGACGGGACGACGACGACGCGGCGTCCGCTCAGCTGGGCCCGCCACCCGAGGTCGAGGTCGGCGCCGACGTCACCGAACGAGGTCTCCCAGCCCTTGAGCGCGAGGAGGAGGTCGCGTTCGACGAGCGAGCCGGCGAACGGCACCGCGAGGACGTCCGTCGTCGCGTCGTACTGCCCCTGGTCGGGCTCCCCCGGC
>JACXUW010000625.1 GCA_014763705.1 Micrococcales bacterium
CCCGCCCTTGACGCCCCAACAGGCGAGGATCGAGCGGTCGGCGATGGACATGAAGTGCGCGTCCTCGAGCATCCGGATGTGCTTCTCGTAGCCGAGGCCGCCGCGGAACCGGCCGGCGCCGCCCGAGTCGACGGCGAGGCCGAGGCGTTCGACCCGGAAGGGAAAACGGCTCTCGGTGAACTCGGTCGGCAGGTTCCGCGAGTCCGGGACGACGTGGATGGTGTCCTCGCCGTCGGCGTAGTAGCGCCCACCGGAACCGCCGCCGAGCACCTCGCGCATGAGGTAGTCGTTGCCGTCGCGGTCCTTGCCGTAGACGCCCGTGTAACGGATCGTCTCCTGGTCGGCGGGCATCCGGCCGTCGACCGCCTTCGCGACGACACCGGCGAGCACGCCGAGCAGCCGCAGGATGACGAAGGTGCGCGCGTTCGTCGGCGCGGGGTACACCGGCGTCAGCAGGGTCCCCTTCTCCGGGAACCGCATCTCGATGAGCGGTACGACGCCCTCGTTGACGTCGAGCTCGGCCATCCGCTCGGGGGTGTCGGCGAGGTTGCGCAGGATCGGGGCGAGCCACTTCTTGAGGAAGTTGCCGCCGACGTAGTCGCCGCAGTGGTTGATCGGACCCTTGGCCTGCGCGCTCGTGCCGGTGAAGTCGATGACCAGCCGCGGCCCGCCGTCGCCGGGGCCGGGGCCCCCGGTCGAGGTCTTGGTCAACGTGATCCGCTGCGTGTGCAGCATCGGCTCGTCGACGCCGTCGTGCTCGGCGTAGTCCTCCCAGACGTACGTGCCGTCGGGGATCTTGTCGAGGATCTCGCGCCGGTAGGTCTCGGTGGTCGCGTCGAGGATGGCGTCGAAGGCCGCCTCGACGGTGTCGCGGCCGTACCGGGCGAACAGCTCGCCGAGCCGCCGGGCCCCCATGAGGCAGGCGGAGCACTCGGCGTCGAGGTCGGCGGCCAGGCTGTCCGGCATCCGGCTGTTGCGGGTCATGATCCGCAGGGCCGCGCGGTTGGGGACCCCGCTGTCCCACAGCTTGATCGGCGGGACGGACAGCCCCTCCTCGAAGACGCTCTGCGCGCCGCTGGGCATCGACCCCGGGCAGGCGCCGCCGATGTCGTCGTGGTGCCCGAAGGCCTGGACGAACGCGACGACCTCGCCCTCGTGGAAGACCGGCACCGTGACGCACAGGTCGGGCAGGTGCCCGATGCCCCCCTCGGACTCGTAGACGTCGTTGTGGAAGAAGACGTCGCCCTCGTGCATCTCGGCGAGCGGGAAGTCGCGCACGACCGGGTGCACCAGCGCCGAGTACGAGCGGCCGGTCAGCTTGCGCAGCTGCCGGTCGTGGATGCCGGCCCGGAAGTCGTGGGCGTCGCGGATCATCGGCGAACGCGAGGTGCGCGCGATGGCCGTCTCGACCTCCATCTCGACGCTGTCCAGGGCACCCTGGCCAGCGTCGAGA
>JACXUW010000626.1 GCA_014763705.1 Micrococcales bacterium
GAGCGGGTCGAGCGCCTACACCGCCTACACGACCGTGGCCGACGAGTTCGGCCCCGGGATGAACGGCCCGGTCGTCGCCGTCGCCGATCTCCCGCGGCACGACGGCGTCCGCACCGAGGCCGAGGTGCTCGACGCCCAGGCCGGCATCGCCACCGCACTCGCCGACGTCGACGGCGTCGTCAGCGTCGTCCCCTTCGGGGTCAGCAAGGACACGAACACCCTTGCCTTCCAGGTGGTCCCGAGCACCGGCCCGGCCGCGGAACAGACCTCGGCGACGATCGACGGCATCCGTCGCACCGCCTCGCTGCTCGAGCGGCACGACGGTGTCGAGATCGGCCTCACCGGGCAGACGGTCGCGAACATCGAGATCTCCGACCGCCTCTCCAACGCGCTCCCGGCCTACCTCGCCGTCGTCGTCGGCCTCTCGCTCCTCATCCTCATGGTCGTGTTCCGCTCGGTCGTCGTGCCGCTCATCGCGACCGGCGGTTTCCTCCTCTCGGTGGCGGCCGCCTTCGGCGCCACCGTCGCGGTGCACCAGTGGGGCTGGCTCGGCGACTGGTTCGGCGTCACCCAGCCGGGACCGCTGCTCAGCTTCATGCCGATCATCCTCATCGGGGTGCTCTTCGGCCTCGCGATGGACTACCAGATGTTCCTCGTCTCCGGGATGCACGAGTCGCGCGCCCACGGTGAGGACGCCCGCGCCGCCGTGCGCAGCGGCTTCGTGCACGGCGTCAAGGTCGTCACCGCCGCCGCGGTCATCATGACCTCGGTCTTCCTCGGCTTCGCGTTCAGCCACCTCGTCATGGTCCGGCCGATCGGCTTCGGGCTCGCGGTCGGCGTCCTCATCGACGCCTTCCTCGTCCGGATGACGCTCACGCCGGCCGTCATGCACCTCCTCGGCGAGCGCGCCTGGTGGATGCCGCGGTGGCTCGACCGCCTGCTGCCCGACCTGGACGTCGAGGGTCTGCGGCTGGCCGAGCACCTGGCCGCCCAGGACGCCGCCGGCACCCGCCGGGCACCCGAGGACGAGCCCTCCCTCGCGGAACCGGTGGGTCCGCCGGCCCGCTGACCTGCGGGGACGCGGTCGCCGTCGATCGCACAGAGGCGTCACCCGGGCGGCACAGGTGCGGCACAGGGGAGGACCGCATCGTTGCGGGGTCAACCAATCCCGATCCCCGAAGGTGACGACGATGCGCACCACCCCCCGAGCCCTGGAGCGGGCCAAGGTCTGGACGGCCGGCGCCGTCGCGGCTGCCGCCCTGACGACCGGCGTGGCGGGCTACCACCTCGCGACCTCGCAGACCACGACGGCCGCGTCCGGCGCAAGCACGAGCTCGAGCACCACCACGGGCACGACGAGCGGGACGACGTCCTCCGCGGGCGGTTCGTCGACCGGCTCGTCGCGCACCTCCCGCTCGTCGAGCTCGACGAGCAGCGGCTCGTCCTTCTCG
>JACXUW010000627.1 GCA_014763705.1 Micrococcales bacterium
ACGCGAAGCTCCGTCACTGACCGGACCGGGCTTGATCCGGCTTCGGATTCGGGCCCGATATGTCGGGCTCGAATCGCATCAACACTGTGATGCTAACGTGGTTTCCAAACGCTTAAAGCGTTCTTTTTTGAAGATGATCGGTGTTCGGATGACTGTTTACGCGCTTGACGACAAAAGTCCTCAGCTTCCGCCGGAAGGCGAATACTGGATCGCGCCAAATGCTGTGGTGATAGGGAACGTGATTCTGCATCGCGACGCCAGCGTCTGGTTTGGCGCGACGCTGCGCGGCGACAACGAGCCCATCACGCTGGGCGAAGAGTCGAACGTGCAGGACGGCGCGGTGCTGCACACCGATCCCGGCTCGCCGCTGACCCTGGGGCGCGGGGTGACGGTGGGGCATCAGGCCATGCTGCACGGCTGCGAGGTCGGCGACTATAGCCTGATCGGCATAGGCGCGGTGGTGCTGAACGGGGCGAAGATCGGCAGGAATTGCATCATCGGCGCCAACGCCCTGATCACAGAGGGAAAGGTGATCCCCGACAACAGCCTGGTCGTCGGCCAGCCGGGCAAGGTGGTGCGCGAGCGCGATCCCGAGCACGTGGCGGTGCTGAAGATGTCGGCCGACCACTATGTGTCGAACTGGAAGCGTTATGCGGCGGGGCTGCGGCCGGCCTGATCCTCAGGCCAGCGCGGCCCGGGCCGCGTTCCAGCCACAGGCTCCGTGGACCCCGCCCCCGGGGTGGGCCGCGGCCGACCCGAGGTAGAGGCCCGCCACCGGCGTCTCCGGGCGACCCAGGCCGGGCACCGGCCGCAGGACGAGCTGGTGGTGCAGGGCCGACGACCCGCCGTTGATGGCGCCGCGGTCGAGGTTGGCGTCCGCGGCCTCGAGGTCCTCCGGGCGCTGGACGAGCCGGCCGGTGACGGACGCGGCGAAGCCGGGAGCGACCTCCTCGACCGCCCGCTCGACCGCCTCGACCTGGCGCGCGAGGACGTCGGCGTCGTGGGCCAGGCCGCGTGGCAGGTGCGTGTAGGCCCAGGCCGTCTCGGTCCCCGGCGGGGTGCGCGTGGGGTCGGCCACGGCCATCTGGCCGAAGAGGACGAAGGGGGAGGCCGGAGCGCGGCCCGTCGTCAGGTCTGCCGAGGCCCGCACGAACCCGTCCGCATCGACGCCGAGGTGGACGGTTCCCGCCGACCGCGCCCCCGGTGCCGACCACGGGACGGGTTGTGAAAGAGCCCAGTTGACCTTGAGGGTCGAGGGATCCCACTCGAAGCGATGCATCCGCTCACGCAGCCGCGGGTGCACCGCGGAGCCGGGCAGCAGCCGGTCGAACAGGGCCGGGGCCGACACGTCGGCGACGACCGCGCGCCGGGCACCGACCCGGCGCCCGTCGGCGAGGACGACGCCCGTCGCTCGGCCGCCGCGGACCTCGACCTGCTCCACGGCGACGCC
>JACXUW010000155.1 GCA_014763705.1 Micrococcales bacterium
CTCCCCGCACCGCTGGCGCCCGGCGGCGTCCGGGTCATCCCGCTCGGCGGGCTCGGCGAGGTCGGTCGCAACATGACCGTCCTCGAGCACGACGGCCAGCTGCTCGTCATCGACTGCGGTGTGCTGTTCCCGGACGACCACCACCCCGGCATCGACCTCATCCTCCCGGACTTCTCGGCCATCGAGGACCGGCTCGAGGACGTGCAGGCGATCGTGCTCACCCACGGTCACGAGGACCACATCGGCGCGGTGCCGTACCTCCTGCGGCTCAAGCCCGACATCCCCGTCGTCGGCTCGCAGCTGACCCTGGCCCTCATTGAGGCCAAGCTGCGCGAGCACCGGATCACCCCGTTCACGCTCGGGGTGGCCGAGGGGCAGCGCGAGCGGTTCGGGGTCTTCGACTGCGAGTTCGTCGCGGTCAACCACTCCATCCCCGACGCCCTCGCGGTCTGCGTCCGCACTCCCGGCGGCACGCTCCTGCACACCGGCGACTTCAAGATGGACCAGCTGCCGCTCGACGGGCGGCTCACCGACCTGCGCGCCTTCGCCCGGCTGGGCGAGGAGGGGGTCGACCTCTTCCTCACCGACAGCACGAACGCGGAGGTTCCGGGGTTCACGACGCCTGAGCGCGAGATCGCGCCGGCCATCGACAAGGTCTTCCGGCACGCCGAGCGGCGGATCATCGTCGCCTGCTTCTCCTCGCACGTCCACCGGGTCCAGCAGGTCCTCGACGCCGCCCAGAAGTCCGGACGCAAGGTCGCGATGATCGGGCGGTCGATGGTGCGCAACATGGGCATCGCGGCCGACCTCGGCTACCTGCACGTCCCGGACGGCGTGCTCGTCGACGTCAAGACGCTCGACGACCTCCCCGACCACAAGATCGTCCTCATCTGCACCGGCAGCCAGGGCGAGCCGATGGCCGCCCTCTCCCGGATGGCCAACCGCGACCACCGGATCGAGGTGGGCGAGGGCGACACCGTCCTCCTCGCGTCCTCGCTCATCCCGGGCAACGAGAACGCCGTCTACCGGGTGATCAACGGGCTCATGCGGCTCGGCGCGCAGGTCGTGCACAAGGGCAACGCCAAGGTGCACGTGTCGGGGCACGCGAGCGCCGGTGAGCTCCTGTACTGCTACAACATCGTCAAGCCCCGCAACGTCATGCCGGTGCACGGGGAGTGGCGCCACCTCGTGGCCAACGCCGACCTCGCCGTGGCCACCGGCATCCCGCGGCGCAACGTCGCGGTCGTCGAGGACGGCGTCGTCGTCGACCTCGTCGACGGGCGGGTGTCCGTGGCGGGCGCGGTGCGGTGCGGGTACGTCTATGTCGACGGCTCGTCGGTGGGGGAGGCCGACGAGACCCTCCTCAAGGACCGGCGCATCCTGCGCGACGAGGGCTTCATCTCGGTCGTCGTCGTCGTCGACTCGATGAGCGGCAAGGTCGTCGCCGGACCCGAGATCACCGCGCGCGGCTTCGTCGAGGACGACGTCGTCTTCGACGAGATCCGCCCGCGCATCGAGCAGGCCCTCGACGAGGCCACCGCGCAGGGCGTCACCGACTCCCACCAGCTGCAGCAGGTCGTGCGCCGCACCATCGGCCCCTGGGTGGGCCGCAAGATCAAGCGTCGCCCGATGATCATCCCCACCGTCATCGAGGCCTGACCGCCCGACGTCGACGACCCGCACCCTCGTCGGGGGTGCGGGTCGTGGCGTGTTGGACGGATCCGTGGGCCGTCCCGCAGGGGTCATCCGTTCGGCCAGCTGTGGCGACACAACCCCAAGAACTCCCCGCAAAAAAGTAAAGAGACCGCAAAGTACTGGTCAGTACAGTTCAAGGAGCCGCTCTTCGGAGTGGTCGTCCCGAAGGGATGGAACGCATGCCGTACCCGACCACGGCCGCCGTCGGGGCCGGGCGGCGCGGTGCGACCTCCGGCGCCCTCCGGAACACCTGCTGACCTGCACGGATCAACCGTTCGGCCGGTTTCCGGAAACTTCGCCGAACCCCTAGCGAAAACAGTAAAGAGTTCGTAAAGTTCCAGTCAGCGCCACGCCAACCGGTCGGAACGGAAGCCACCCGGTCGGCTCGGCGCCCAGGACGCCCGGAGGCCCGCTCCGCGCCACGACCCGCTCCGGCGGGTCCGGCCGGCCACGGCACCACCGGAGTCGCCCGCCGTCTCGGGGGCGACGGGTGCGGCGTCCCGCTCGATGACAGGGGTCGGGCGGGACGCCGCACTTGTGTGCGTGGCCCGCGGTTCCCCGGCGCAGGATCCGACCGCGACGTGCCGCGTGTGACACGTGAGTCGGATGTGACTCTAGCGTAGCCTGCGACGCATGGCGACACGCACGTCCTCCACCTCCCGCGCCCGCAGCGGCAGCGCGCGCCGGCCGGCCACCCGCAAGGGAACGGCCCGGCCCCGCTCGACCCGCCGCGCACCGCGCTCGGGCGGACTGCCGCTGCCGCTGCGGGCCGCCCAGACGACGTGGATGGGGCTGGCGCACGCCACCGGCGCGGTGGCCCGCAAGGTCGGCGACACCGGCCGCGACCTGGAACCCGAGCACCGCCGCGACGGGCTCGGCCTGCTCCTCGTCGCCCTGGCCGTCGTCGTCGCCGCCCGCGAGTGGTGGGGGATGCCCGGTGGGGTCGGTGTGGTGGTCCACGCCGTCGTCGCCGGCACGTTCGGCAAGGTGGGCTACGCGGTGCCGCTCGTCCTCCTCGCCTTCGGCGTCCGGGTGCTGCGCGCCCCGACCGACGAGGCCGCCACCTCCCGGATGGCCGTGGGGACCACCGCGCTGGCCTTCGCCGCGTGCGGGCTGGTCCACGTCGCGAACGACGTCCCGACCCCACCCGAGGGCGCCGACGGGATGCGGGCCGCCGGCGGCATCATCGGCTTCCTCGCCTCCAGCCCGCTCCAGGCGGCCGTGTCGGTCTACGGCACGGTCCCGCTGCTGCTCCTCCTCGGGCTGTTCGGGGTCCTCGTCCTCACCGCGACACCGCTGCACCAGGTGCCCGAGCGGCTGCGCGAGCTCGTCGACCGCCTCACCGGGCACACCCCGCAGCCGGCCGCCGAGGAGCCGAAGCCCACGACCCGCCGCTCGCGGGCCCGGGCGCGTGCGGAGTCCGACGGGCCGCTGCACGGTGACGAGGCCTTCGAGCAGGCGGCCGCGGTCGACCCGCGCACGGGCAAGCGCCTGCGTCCGGGCCAGAAGCGCCCGGCCGCGCCCGAGGCTCCCGCCGCGACCGCTCCGACCGGTCCGGCCGGGGCTGCGGGCCTCGCCCCGGCCCAGGCGGCCGCGACGTCCTCCCTCGAGGCGCCGCCGACCTCGCAGCTGCCCCAGCGCGTCGAGCAGCTCTCGCTGGCCGGCGACGTCACCTACACCCTCCCGGACTCGGGGATCCTCGAGCCGGGCAGCCCGCACAAGGCGCGCAGCGCGGCCAACGACCGCGTCGTCGAGGCGCTGACCACGGTCCTCGACCAGTTCGAGATCGACGCGCAGGTCACCGGGTTCACCCGCGGCCCGACGGTCACCCGCTACGAGGTGGAGCTCGGCCCCGGCATCAAGGTCGAGCGGGTCACCGCGCTCTCGAAGAACATCGCCTACGCCGTCGCGTCCGCCGACGTGCGCATCCTCAGCCCGATCCCCGGCAAGTCGGCGATCGGCATCGAGATCCCCAACACGGACCGCGAGAAGGTCAGCCTCGGCGACGTCCTGCGCAGCCAGGTGGCGCGCGGCAGCGAGCACCCGATGGTCATGGGCGTGGGCAAGGACGTCGAGGGCGGCTACGTCATCGCCAACCTCGCGAAGATGCCGCACCTGCTCGTCGCGGGCGCCACCGGCGCCGGCAAGTCGAGCTTCGTCAACTCGATGATCACCTCGATCCTCATGCGCTCGACGCCGGACGAGGTGCGGATGGTCCTCGTCGACCCCAAGCGGGTCGAGCTGACCGCCTACGAGGGCATCCCGCACCTCATCACCCCGATCATCACCAACCCGAAGAAGGCCGCCGAGGCCCTCCAGTGGGTCGTGCGCGAGATGGACACCCGCTACGACGACCTCGCCCAGTTCGGCTTCAAGCACGTCGACGACTTCAACAAGGCGGTGCGCACGGGCAAGGTCAAGCCGCTGCCGGGCTCGGAGCGGGTCCTCACGCCCTACCCGTACCTCCTCGTCATCGTCGACGAGCTCGCCGACCTCATGATGGTCGCGCCCCGCGACGTCGAGGAGTCGATCGTCCGGATCACCCAGCTCGCGCGGGCCGCCGGCATCCACCTGGTCCTCGCGACCCAGCGTCCCTCGGTCGACGTCGTCACCGGGCTCATCAAGGCCAACGTCCCCTCGCGGATGGCCTTCGCGACCTCCTCGCTCGCCGACAGCCGGGTCGTGCTCGACCAGCCCGGCGCCGAGAAGCTCATCGGCCAGGGTGACGCCCTGTTCCTCCCGATGGGGGCGAGCAAGCCGATGCGCGTCCAGGGCGCGTGGGTCACCGAGTCCGAGATCCACGCCGTCGTCACCCACGTGACCGCACAGCTCAAGCCGGCCTACCGCGAGGACGTCGTCGTCGTGGCGCCCAAGAAGCAGGTCGACGACGACATCGGCGACGACCTCGACCTCCTGCTCCAGGCCACCGAGCTGGTCGTGACCACCCAGTTCGGCTCGACCTCGATGCTGCAGCGCAAGCTGCGGGTCGGCTTCGCCAAGGCCGGCCGGCTGATGGACCTCCTCGAGTCGCGTGGGGTCGTCGGCCCGTCCGAGGGGTCGAAGGCCCGCGACGTCCTCGTCAAGCCGGACGACCTGCCGACGACCCTCGCGCTGCTGCGCGGCGAGGACGTCCCCGACGCCGACGAGCCCTTCGACGGCGAGGCGATGGACGGGGACGCCCACGCGCTCGAGCAGGCCGGCGCCGTCCGGGACGGTGACACCGCCGAGGTCCCGGTCGTGGCCTACGGCGGCGACGCCGTCGCGGCCGACCTCGACCGCTACCCGGTGGCCGTGGAGTACGGCGACGAGGACGACGGCTCCGGCGAGGACGCCTGGGAGCTGACCGGCCGCCGCTGACGCGAGACGCCCGCAGTGCGCCCCGCCTGACGGCATCGTCGACCACCCCCGGCTACCGTGTCGGCCATGAGCTCGACGTGGGAGGACGCGCGCGACGCACCGCCGTCGACCTGGCGGCGGTGGCGGGCCACCCTCCGCAAGCAGCCCTCGGCCTTCCTGCTCATGGTGCAGGTGCTCGTCATCCTCCTGCTGCCCTTCCTCCAGGACACCCGGGGCGGACGCTCGGTCATCTCCCTGCTCAGCCTGGCCGCGGTGGTCACCGCCGTCTTCACGGTGCGCAGCACGCCGGCCCTCACCTGGCTCTCGGCCACCCTCGCGGCCCCCGCGGCGGTCCTCGAGGTCTGGAGCCTCGTCGACGAGACCGGGAACGTCATCCTCCTCGCGCACGCGGTGCTCGCGGTCTTCTACTTCTACACCGCGTACGCGCTCATCTCCTACATGTTCGAGGACGCCTGGGTCACCAAGGACGAGCTCTTCGCCGTCGGAGCGGCCTTCACCGTCCTCCTCTTCGCCTTCGCCTACCTCTTCCTGGCCATCCAGGAGCTCTGGCCGAGCTCCTTCACCTCGGTCGACGGGCCGGGCAAGCGCACCTTCCTCGAGCTGCTCTACTTCTCCGGCGCGAACCTCACGAGCGTCGGGCTGTCCGACGTCGGTCCCGTGCGGCCACAGGCCCGGGCCGTGGTGACGATCGAGCAGCTGGGTGGCGTGCTCTACGTCGCGATGGTCATCTCGCGGCTCGTCGCGCTGACCGTCATCCGCGCCCGCCAGTGACCGGAGCGGCGCTCAGGGCCGCGGCCCGTCGAGGTCCTCGATGCGGGCCACGCTCGGGCCCCGGGTGGCCGCCAGGGCGGCGGCGCGCTCCTCGGCCTCGCCGAGCAGCCGCAGCGCGTTGCCGCTCGTCAGCGCGGCCAGGTCGGTGTCGCTCCAGCCGCGGTCCGCGAGGGCCTCGAGCAGCCGCGGGTACCCGCTGACGTCGTCGAGCCCCTCGGGCTGCACGTCGACGCCGTCGTAGTCGCCCCCGAGCCCGATGTGCTCGACGCCCGCGACCTCGCGGACGTGCTCGCAGTGCGCGACGACGTCCTCGACCGTGGCCCGTGGCGCCGGGTGGGTGCGACGGCGCGCGGCCGTGAAGGCCCCGTACGCCGTGAAGTCCGCGGACGAGATGCCCTCCGCGGCCGCGGCGTCGGCGGTCTCGAGGTCCCACTCGCGCACGGCCGGCGAGACGAACTTCGGGACGAAGGTCACCATGCAGACCCCACCGCCCACCGGCAGCCGCTCGAGGACGTCGTCCGGCACGTTGCGCGGGTGGTCGCACACCGCGCGGGCCGAGGAGTGCGAGAAGACGACCGGCGCCTCGGCGACGTCGAGGGCGTCGCGCATCGTGTCGGCCGAGACGTGCGAGAGGTCGACGAGCATCCCGAGCCGGTTCATCTCACGGACCACCTCGCGCCCGAAGGGCGACAGCCCGCCGAGCACCGGTTCGGCGGTGGCCGAGTCGGCCCACGGCACGTTGTCGTTGTGGGTGAGGGTCAGGTAGCGCACCCCGAGCGCGAAGAGCATCCGGAGGGTGCCGAGCGAGGAGTCGATGCTGTGGCCGCCCTCGGCGCCCATCAGCGAGGCGACCCGCCCGGCGGCCAGGGCTGCCTCGACCTCGGCGCGGGTCGTCGCCAGCGCCAGGTCGCCGGGGAACGCGGCCACCATCTGGTGCACCGCGTCGACCTGCTCGAGCGTGGCGGTCACCGCGGACTCGCCGGCGAGGTCGGCGGGCACGAAGACCGACCAGAACTGCGCCCCGACGCCGCCGGCCCGCAGGCGCGGGAGGTCGGTGTGCGTCGGCAGGCCGCCCGCGGCGAGGTCCAGCCGGGACCAGTCGTAGGCCGCCCGCTCGCGGGCCTCCCAGGGCAGGTCGTTGTGCCCGTCGAGGACGGGGTGGTCGCGCAGCAGCGCCCGGATGCGTCCCCCGGTCGTGTCGAGCATGCGCGCGACCCTACCGGGGGTGCCCGAGGCCGTTCGACCCCGCAACTAGAGTGGCGCCATGACCACCAGTGCGACCCGCGGCAGCGTCGCGCTCGTGACCCTCGGCTGCACCCGCAACGAGGTCGACTCCGAGGAGCTCGCCGGGCGGCTCGCCGCCGACGGCTGGACCCTCGTCGAGGACGCCGCCGACGCCGACGTCGCGCTGGTCAACACCTGCGGCTTCGTCGAGCAGGCGAAGAAGGACTCGATCGACAC
>JACXUW010000628.1 GCA_014763705.1 Micrococcales bacterium
GCCGGGGGCGGGGAGGTCGTCACGAGCCGATCCTCCCATCCGGTGGGGACCGCCCGGACGGCCCGCCGGCTCAGGCCGCGATGAGGACCGCCCCGCCGACCGCGAGGACGACGCCGACCTGCTGGACGCGACGCAGCCGCTCGCCGATGACGACGCGGGCGAGGAGCGTGGTGACGACGGGGTAGAGCGAGCCGAGGACCGACGCGATGCTCACCTGGCCGCGCGAGGACGCGAGCCCGAAGAGCAGGTTGGCCCCGAGGTCCCCACACCCGATGAGCAGCAGGCCGGGCAGCTCGCGCGACGTGACGCCGCCGGTCGAGCGGGCGGCGAGCGCGACGACGAGGAGGATGGCGACCGAGGTGATCCGCATCCCCCAGAGCGTGAGCAGGGTCGACTCGCGCGCCCCCCGGTCGAGGCAGAACAGCGCGAGCCCGAACCCGACGGCTGCCACCGCGGCGAGGAGCACCGGCCGCGGCGAGACGGCGCCGCTCAGCTCGGGGCCGCTCGCCAGGGTGACCCCGGCGACCGCGACGGCCATCCCGGCCCAGGCCCACGCCGAGGGCGTGTCCCCGCTCGCGACTCCGAGGACGACGGGGACGACGACGCCGAGCGCCGCGATCGGGGCGACGACGCCCATCGTGCCGCTGGACAGTGCGGAGTAGAAGCAGACGAGCCCGGTCATCCCGGCGAGCCCGGCCGCGACCGACCACAGCGGCCAGCCGGTGAAGGTCACCGTGTCCCACCGCAGGAGCACGACGGCGGTGACGACGAGGAGGGCCAGGCCCTGGGTCCAGCCGACGACGGCGACGGCCGGCCGGCGCCGGGAGGCGAGCCCGGCGAAGAAGTCGGAGGTCCCCCAGACGAGCGAGGAGCCGAGGGCGAGCAGGGTGACCACGTCCGCAGGCTAGGCCAGCGTCCACCGGGCCCGCCGTCGGGTCCGGCCACGCGCGGGCTCGACGCGTCGGGGCGCGCCCGGCGCGCCCTGCCCGCCTCGGCGCGCCGGTCGGCCTACATTGCTCCACGTGGCACGCAGCACCGTGACCGGGCGGGAGTCCCCGGAGTTCGCCCGGGCACTCGAGGAGCTGCACCGTGCCCGCCTGCGCCCGGAGATCCGGCTCACCGAGGTCCCGGCGCCCCAGCGCATCGCCCCGCACGCCGTCGCGCTCACCGCCGACGTCGTCGACCCCCACGACCCTGACGCCGAGCTCGCGTCCGGGCGGTTCGTCCTCCTTCACGACCCCTCCGAGCCCGAGCCCTGGGGCGGCCAGTGGCGCGCGGTGACCTTCGCCCGGGCCGAGCTCGAGCCCGAGTTCGCGGCCGAGCCGCTGCTCGGCGAGGTGGGCTGGAGCTGGCTCACCGACGCGCTCGAGGGCCGGGGCGTGCCGTTCACCGCCGAGGCGGGCACGGTGACCCGCGTCGTGTCGGAGTCCTTCGGGGGCCTCTCGGAC
>JACXUW010000629.1 GCA_014763705.1 Micrococcales bacterium
GATCTGGACGGCGAGGCGCCGCCCGTGGCTGCCGGGCGTGGCGCGGGCGACGCGGACCGCGCCGGTCGAGACGAGGAGGGGCTCCTCGGTGCGGTGGCGCAGCGGGACGACGTCGCCGACGGAGAGGGCGAACACCTCGGCCGAGGTGAGCGTCACCTCACGGAAGGCGACCCGGACGTCGACCTCGACGTGGCCGAGGCGCTCGGTGACGACCCGGCGGGTCTGCGCCGCGCGCTCCCCCGCCCCGTCGTCGTCGGCCATCTTGTCGAGGGTCGTGAGGAGCGGCGTCAGCGTGCTCAGCGTGAGGCAGGCGGTGAGCGGCACCGGCCGTTCGAAGACGCCGAGCTCGAGCTCGACCGTGACGACCGGGTCGGTGGCGCGGGCCACCTGGTGGAAGCGGACCGTCGACTCGAGGCCGGTGAGCGCGACCGGCAGGTCGCCGATCACGGTGAACGCGAAGGGGATCTCGCCGACGATCTGGCCGAGGAGCATCTCGGCGAGGCCGGACTCGATCTCGGTGAGGGGACGCTCGGGCTGCTCACCGGTCCCGGTGCCGCCGAGCATCCGGTCGAGGAAGCCCATGACGTCGCCGAGCGCGAGCTGGAGGTGGCCGCCGCCGGGCAGCCCCTCGACGGCCAGGGCCCCGAGCACGCTCGGGCGCGGCACCGACTCGAGGTACTCGCCGTAGGTGCGCTGGCCGAGGGAGACCACGCGGGCGGGCACGATGGTCCGCAGGCTGCTCGAGAGCACGGTCGACACGCGCCGGGCGAGGGTCTCGACGACCACCTGGAGCGCCTGCTCCCGCTGCCGGGAGAGGCGGTCCGGGCTGCGGAAGTCGTAGGGCGCGGGCTCGACACTCACGCCTGCCCATCGGCACCCCGGGGTGGGCCTTGAGGCATCCACCGGCCACGGCCCGCGAACGGGCCGTTCGGCCGACCCGGCGGGGGACGTCCGCCCGACGGCGGCGCCCCCTCGCCGGGTGGCTCCCGGCCGGCTCCCTGCCCGGGCCGGCCGGAAGTCCGGGTCACTGCATGACGAACTCCGTGACGTAGACGTCGATGACGTCGCCGTCGTACCGCTTCTCGATCTCCTTGACGACGGAGCCGATCGCGGCGGCGCGGGTCTTCGGCGTGAGCATCTGCTCGTAGGTGCGCTGGCCGAGGATGGAGATCGCGGCGTCCCGGGCCTTGGCGCCGTTGACGCCGTCCTTCCCGGCGGCCGCCTTCGCCTCCTCGGTCACCTCGAGCGAGAGACCGAGCTTGAGGTAACGACCGTCGGCGAGGTTGAGGGTGAGCGAGTCGAGGTCGACGACCGGGCCGCTGGTTGCGGTCGGGGTCGGCTCCGACGCGGAACCCGACGAGCTCCCCTTGAGGAAGTACCAGGCGCCCGCACCGGCGAGGGCGACGACGAGCACGATGACGACGAGCATCTTCTTGCTCTTCTTCTC
>JACXUW010000156.1 GCA_014763705.1 Micrococcales bacterium
GGACAGGGTTCCCTGTCCATAGCCGCGCATCTTCATTTTCCCCGTTGCGAAGCTTCGGCTTGCCCGAAGCA
This sequence comes from Micrococcales bacterium, assembly GCA_014763705.1. Taxonomy (GTDB): domain Bacteria; phylum Actinomycetota; class Actinomycetes; order Actinomycetales; family Dermatophilaceae; genus Phycicoccus. The sequence goes on from JACXUW010000156.1 coordinate 72, forward strand.
GGGCGAAAACCCTGTCGCCGGAAGCGTTCGGTGTGTGGAGGCTGTTGGCCGCACGCCCGGAATAGGCACTGCGCATGCCTCCGAGTGCGAAATCGAGATAGGTCTGCGGAGCGGTAAAGACCGTTCCGTATAGGGTGGTTGATACGGTGCTTGCCGAATATGTGAGGTCGGTGGAGAGCGGTGTGCGGTCATAGGCGACGCCCATCAATGCGCCGATCAGGAGGCGAGAGCTGAGGCGCATGTCAGCGCCGATGGCAAGACCCTGGGTCGAGAAGGCCGAAGACCGGGAATCGTTGGCGCGTGCCTCGCTGATGAGAGCTTCGCCTCCCATCCAGGCGGCCACGCGCGGCGTGCGCCGCAGCTTCTCCTGCGCCTGGATGCTGCGCGTGTCGAGAACCCTGGTGCTGACCTGGGAGCCGGAACCACGCCGAAACTGAAGCTTCACCATGCTGGATGCGGCGTTGCCGCCCTTGCCGCGCAGCCGGACCACGCCCTCGTCGGTGTCGAGGTCGTCGACGGACCCGCGACGGGCGTCGTCGAGTGCGACGGCGTGCTCGTCGGCCTCGAGACGCCGGGTGGTGTGGTCCCGGCCGACGCCGTGGCCGTGGCCTCCGTCGTCGAGGCACGCTCGGCGGTGCTCGACGCGCTCGGCGTGCCGCTCGCCGACCTCGAGGTGTTCGGGTCCGTGGCGGCACGGCACGTCGCCGCGGACCCGGTGGGCCGCACCACGGTTCCCCGCGTGTGGGCGGTCGGCAACGTGGCCGAGCCGATGGCGCAGGTGGTCATGGTCGCCGCGGCCGGCACGCGCACCGGGGCGCTCCTCAACGCCGAGCTCGTCGCGGAGGACCAGGAGCGGCGGCTCGCCGCGGGCTGACCCGGCCGCGTTCAGCGGTGCGCGTCGGCGGCGTCCCGGATGTCGCCGACGAAGCGCTCCCAGCGCTCGGTGTCGCCGAACGACGCAGCGTCCCGTCCGACCTGCCCGTCGATGGCCTCGCGGAGGATCTCGGCGTGTCCGGCGTGCTGCGCGGTCTCGGTGGCCACCCGGACCACGAGATGGCCGAAGGTCGTCCGCCGGGTGGCCTCGGGCCACCACGGCGGCTCGGCCGGGGCGTCGAGCGGCACCTCGGCCAGGGCGGCGTCGGACAGCGCCCAGGCCTCCCGGTACAGGTCGACCACCCACTCGCGGGTCTCGTCGGCCCGAGCCCACATGTCCCCGCCGTCCCAGACGGAGCCGTCCTCCTCCCAGGGCAGCGTCGGCGCCGGGCGCCCCAGCGACTGCAGGAAGTACCCGACCTCGACGCTCGCGAGGTGCTTGACCAGCCCGAGCAGGTTGGTGCCCGTCGGGGTCAGCGGACGTCGGACGTCGTACTCGGAGAGTCCGTCGAGCGAGCGCAGCATCGAGTCGCGGGCGTCCTGGAGGTACGTGTGCAGGTCGCTCGGGAGGCCCGGCGGGATGCTCACTCCCACGGCGTCGAGAGGACCACCGTCGTGCGGGTGGAGACGTGGGCGGCGCTGCGGATGCGGGCGATGAGGTCCTCGAGCTCGGACGGCGTGGCGACCCGCACCTTGAGGATGTAGTTCTCGTCCCCGGCGACGCTGTGGCACTCCTCGATCTGGGAGATGTCCTGCAGCCGCTCGGCGATGTCGTCCGGCTGCGAGGGGTCCAGCGGCGTGACCGACATGAAGGCGGTCAGCTCGCGCCCGAGCGCGCGGTGGTCCACCTTGGCGGTGTACCCCTTGACGACGCCACGCTGCTCGAGCCGGCGCACCCGCTGGTGCACCGCCGAGGTCGACATGCCGAGGGCCTTGCCGAGGTCGGTGTAGCTGATCCGGCCGTCCTCGGTGAGCAGGTCGACGATGCGCCGGTCGAGGTCTTCCACGCGGTCAGCGTAGTGCGCGGGCCCGCACCCCGGCGTGGACGCGCCGACCGCAAGGCCGGCCCCGTAGGCTCCCCGCATGCCGCTCGACGACGGACGCCTCCCGAAGCTGCTGCTCCTCGACTCCGCCTCGCTCTACTTCCGCGCCTTCTACGGCGTCCCGGACCAGCGCAAGGACGAGTCCGAGACGCCGACCAACGCCCTGCGCGGCTTCCTCGACATGATCGCGACCCTCGTGACCCAGCACCGGCCCACCCACCTCGTCGCCTGCTGGGACGACGACTGGCGTCCGCAGTGGCGGGTGGACCTCGTCCCGACCTACAAGACCCACCGGCTCACCGAGGGCTCGGCGACCGTCGAGGAGAGCCCCGACGACCTGACCCCCCAGGTGCCGCTCATCCGCGACGCCCTCGCCGCCGTCGGCATCGCCCGGGTCGGGGTCCCCGACCACGAGGCCGACGACGTCATCGGCACGCTCACCACCCGCCACCTCGGCGTGATGCCCGTCGACGTCGTCACCGGTGACCGCGACCTGCTCCAGCTCGTCGACGACGCCAACGCCGTGCGCGTGCTCTACACGGGCAAGGGCGGCGTGCGCGAGCCGGACGTCGCGACCGAGTCGATGCTCCGCGAGAAGTACGGCGTCCCGACCGGCGAGGCCTACCTCGAGATGTCGGTCCTGCGCGGCGACACGAGCGACGGGCTCCCCGGCGTCAGGGGCATCGGCGACAAGACCGCCGCCCAGCTCATCGAGCAGTACGGGTCGCTCGCAGCGCTCCGGGCCGCGGTCGAGTCCGGCGACCCGGCGATCAAGGGCGCCCGGCGCACCAACCTCGAGGCGGCCGCCGACTACCTCGACGTCGCGCCGACGGTCGTCCGGGTCGTCCGCGACGCACCCGTGCCGCAGGTGGACCTCGCCCTCCCGCGGCAGGTGGCCGACCGGCTCGCCCTCGACGAGCTCGCGGCGCGGTACGGCATCGAGAACCCGGTCAGCCGGCTGCTGACGGCCCTGGGCCTCGGCTGACGTCCCGCCCGCCGCGCTCCCCCACCGGACGTGTCCAGCGCATCCGGAACGCGGTCGGGACGAACCCGGTCGCCGGGTCGGGCACCCCCCGGTAGCTGCTCGGCGGCACCCCGACGACCTCGGTGAAGGTGCGGCTGAAGGTGCCGAGGCTCGAGAAGCCCACGGCCATGCAGACGTCGGTGACCGGGGTGTCCGTCGTGCGCAACAGGGTCATCGCCCGCTCGATGCGACGCCGCTGGAGGTAGCGGTGCGGGGTCTCGCCGAAGACCTTCTTGAACTCGCGGATGAAGTGGGCCCGCCCCATGAAGGCCACGGCGGCGAGGGCGTCGACGTCGAGGGACTCGGTGAACCGCCGGTCGATCGCGTCGCGGGCGCGCAGCAGCCGCCGGTTGCGGTCCTCCTCGGCGGCGCTCACCCGCCCACCGTAGGGCGTGCCGGGAAACCGGTTCGCGGAAGCGCACTTTCGGAGAAGCGAGCCCGCCGAAGCCCCGCCTAGCGTCGTCCCCGACACCCACGACGGAAGGAACGCCACCATGCTGACACGCAACAACATCTCCTCGATCTTCGTCTTCGACCAGGACGAGGCCAAGCAGTTCTACACCGAGGTCCTCGGCCTCGAGGTCGCCGACGACATGGACTTCGGTCCCATGCGCTGGCTCACCGTCCGCGTCCCCGGCGACACGAAGGTCACCCTCCTCGAGAAGCCGGGGCCTCCCGGGCACGACGAGGAGACCGCCGAGCAGGTGCGCGCCCTGGTCGCCAAGGGCGCGGGAGGCGGCTGGCTCGCGTTCACGACCGACGACCTCGACGGGATGTGGGAGAAGGTCGGCGCGGCCGGCGTCGACGTGACCCAGGAGATCGTCCAGCAGCCCTACGGTCGGGACTTCGCGATCCGGGACCCGTTCGGCAACCACATCCGCATCGGCGAGGTCTACGAGGACGTCTCCGGCTGACGTCAGTCGAGGCGGTCCGCCGCGACGACACCGCGCATCACCGCGTCGACCGCCTTGCGCGCGGTGCGCCGCAGCTCGGTGTCGGTCGCGGCGTCCCCGACCTGGTCGAGCAGGTCGACGAGCTGCTTGCAGCGGCGGACGAAGTCGCCGGCGGCCATGTCCTGGCCGCGCAGCACGTCGTCCAGTCGCCCGCCGGAGGCCCAGCGGTGCACCATCCACGCCATGCCGCCGTCCGGCATCGACGTCGTCGGCAGGTCGTGCTCGGTCTCGAGGACCTCGATCTGCGACCACAGCCGCTCCATGGCCTTGACCGCGTCGGCGACGTCGTCGGTGGGCATCCGGGGCGAGACGTCGGCCTCCTCGTGCCGGGGCTCGTGGACGAGCGCGGACACCGCCGCCGCGAGGCCCGGCGCGTCGAGGCGCTTCCAGACGTCGTGGCGCAGGCACTCGGCGGCGAGCAGGTCCTTCTCGCTGTAGAGCCGGCGCAGCCGCGCGCCCCGCTCGGTGACGACGGTGCCGCCGTCGGCGAGGTAGCCGAGGGCCTCGAGCGCCTCACAGATCCGGTCGAAGGTGCGGGCCACGGTGTTCGTGCGGCCCTCGACCCGGCGCTGGAGCCCGGTCGTCTCGCGCCTGAGCCGCCACCACCGCTCGGCCCAGCGGGCGTGCTCCTCGCGCTTCGGGCACTGGTGGCACGGGTGGTCACGCAGTTGGCGGCGCAGGTGCTCGACGTGGTCGGACTCGGCGGCGGTCACGTCCCGCCTCCCACGCCGGGACGGGGCGTCCTCGAGGCCGTGCGGTGTGGCGATGCGCAGCGAGGTCGCGAGGTCGCGGCGGGACTTCGGCGACTTGGGGTTGAAGTGCTTCGGGACGCTGACGTGGGCCATCGCCTCGACCGGTTCGGGCACGTCGACGAGGGTGAGCCGGCGGAACTGCTTGTCCTCGGTGACCACGCCGGGGCCGGTGGGGGCGCCCTTCGCGGTCCGGGCCGGCTGCACGACGACCGCCCACCCGGCCCGCCGCCCGGCCGGGATGCGGATGACGTCGCCGACCCGCAGCTTCTCCATCGAGACGGCGGCCTCGGCACGGCGCGAGGCCGCCTTCGCCTTGCGCCCGTCCTTCTCGGCGTCGGCCAGCTCCCGGCGCAGCCGCGCGTACTCGCGGAAGTCGCCGAGGTCGCAGTGCATCGCCTCGGCGTAGCCGTCGAGCCCCTCCTCGTTCTTGCGCAGCTGGGTGGCCAGGCCGACGACGGCGCGGTCGGCCTGGAACTGGGCGAACGAGGTCTCGAGCAGCTCGCGGGTCACCTCGCGGCCGACCTGGGCGACGAGGTTGACCGCCATGTTGTACGTCGGCCGGAAGCTCGAGCGCAGCGGGTAGGTGCGGGTCGAGGCGAGACCACCGACGGCCATCGGGTCCATCCCCCGGGTCCACTGGACGACCGCGTGCCCCTCGACGTCGATGCCGCGCCGCCCCGCCCGGCCGGTCAGCTGGGTGTACTCGGCCGGGGTGATGTCGACGTGCGCCTCGCCGTTGAACTTGACGAGCTTCTCGAGGACGACGGTGCGGGCCGGCATGTTGATGCCGAGGGCGAGGGTCTCGGTCGCGAAGACGGCCCGGATGCGACCCTCGGTGAACAGCTCCTCGACGACCTCGCGGAAGATGGGCAGCATGCCCGCGTGGTGCGCCGCGAAGCCGCGGGTCAGCCCCTCGAGGAAGTCCCAGTAGCCGAGGACACCGAGGTCCTCGTCGGCGAGGGACTCGACGCGCTCCTCGACGTGGCGGCGGATGCGGTCGCCCTCGCGCTCGGGGACCAGGCGCGTGCCCGCGGCGAGCAGCTGGCCGACGGCCGCCTCGCAGCCGACCCGGCTGAAGATGAACGTGATCGCCGGCAGCAGTCCCTCGCGGTCGAGGTCCTCGACCACCTCGGCGCGGGTGGCTCCGCCGCCGGGCCGTCCGCCGCGCGCGAAACCACGGGGGGCGGTCCGGTCGCGCTGGTTGCGCCCACCCCGGCGCCCGCCCGGCCCGCCGAGCCGCCGGGCGTCCTCGGCGAACCGGCCGCGCTGCTCGGCGTTCCGGATGGCGTGCAGCAGGTCGGGGTTGACCCGGTTGCCGGCGAAGAGGTCGAACATCGTCGTGCCGACCATCATGTGCTGGAACAGCGGGACCGGCCGGTGCTCGGAGACGACCACCTCGTGGTTGCCGCGCACCTCGGCCAGCCAGTCGCCGAACTCCTCGGCGTTGCTCACCGTGGCCGAGAGCGACACCACCTGCACCGACTCCGGCAGGTGGATGATGACCTCCTCCCAGACGGCTCCGCGGAAGCGGTCGGCCAGGTAGTGCACCTCGTCCATGACGACGAACCCCAGCCCGGTGAGCGTCGTGGAGGCCGCGTACATCATGTTGCGCAGCACCTCGGTCGTCATGACGACGATCGGCGCCTCGCCGTTGACCGAGGCGTCGCCGGTGAGCAGGCCGACGTTCGCGACGCCGTGGCGCCGCACGAGGTCGTGGTACTTCTGGTTCGACAGGGCCTTGATCGGCGTCGTGTAGAACGCCTTCCGCCCGGTCGCCAGCGCGAGGTGCACGGCGAACTCGCCGACGATCGTCTTCCCCGCGCCGGTCGGGGCGGCGACGAGCACGCCCTTGCCCTCCTCCACGGCCTCGCAGGCCCGTAGCTGGAAGTCGTCGAGGGGGAAGTCGAGGGAGGCGGCGAAGCGTCCGAGCTCGGAGCGGTCCCGGCGCTGCCGGGCCTTCGCCGCGGCGTACCGCTCGGCGGGACTGGGCATGGCCTCAGGCTACGTCAGGCCTCAGGCCAGCACGGTCACCGCGCCCGGGACGACCTCGAGGGCGACCGGCAGCGGGGCGAACCGCTCGCCGTCGGCGTACGAGACGATGCCGGTCGCCTCGAGGTGGACCTCCCGGGCCCGCAGCACCTCGACCGCCGGGTGCGCGACGTGGGTGCCGCTGAACACCTTCGGGAAGACCCGGAGGAACTCGGGAACCGGGAGGCGGTGGAGGACGAGGACGTCGAGCAGCCCGTCGTCGAAGGCGGCGTCGGGGGTGACCCGCATCCCGCCGCCGTACGCGGGGCCGTTGCCGACCGCGACGAGCATCGCCTCGGTCTCGTGGCGCACGCCGTCGAGCGTGAGGGCGTACGGGATCGGCCGGAAGACCGGGAGCTCGCGCAGGATCGCGAGGTTGTAGCGCATCGGACCCTTCGGCCAGCGCCAGTGGTTGGCCCGCTCGTTGACGACGGCGTCGAACCCGGCGGCGAGGACGCCGAGGTACCACCGCTGCTCCCCCGACGGCGAGACCTGCCGGACCGCGTCGACCGCGCGGGTGCGGCCCTCGAG
>JACXUW010000157.1 GCA_014763705.1 Micrococcales bacterium
CGCGGGTGCGGTCGTGGCGGCGAGCGTCCTCGGCAGCCCGCGTCCCGGCACGGCGGCCCTCGTCGGGGTGCTCGCCGCCGCCGTCTCGCACGCGCTGCGCCGGATGCTCGTCGTCCTGCCGCCGGTCACCGCGATCCGGTGCCAGCTGGCGGTGGGCGCCGCCGCGGTGCTCGTCCCCGGCGTCGTCGCCTACGGCGTCTCGCTCGTCCTCGGCTGACACGTCGGCCGGTCCGGCCGAACGGTCCGGCCGACCGCCCCGTCGGTCCGCCCCCGGTCGGGTCAGTACACGAGCGCCCGGGTGCGCGGGGCGACGACCTCCTCGACGAAGGCGGCCGCCCCGCGGATCGTCGCCCCGGCGACGAGGTCGGCCTCCTCGAGGTCGCGCCGGGCGGCGCACTGCCCGCAGACCGTGAGCCGGCCGGCATCGAGCACCGCGTCCCGCAGCTCGGCGAGGGGAGGGGCGTGTGGCAGCTCCACGGTCTCGGCCCGGCCCGGCACCGCCATCCACGTGGCGTCGCCGGTGAGCCACAGGCTGACCCCGAGGCCCGAGGCGAGCGCCGTGGCCGCCACGGTGAACCCCTGGGCGAGGCGCTCGGGGGCCTCGACCCCGCAGGTCACCTTGACGACGAGGGCTTCGGCGCGGTCATCCATAGACTGGAGCGTATGGTCTTCACGCTCGACACCTCCCTCCACGAGGATCTCGCCCCGCTCGCCTGGCTCGTCGGCACCTGGGCGGGGGCCGGCGTCGTCGGCTACCCGACGATCGAGTCGGTGCGCTTCGGGCAGGAGGTCGTCTGCAGCCACGACGGCCGGCGCTTCCTCCGCTGGGACTCGCGCACGTGGCTCCTCGACGACGACGGCAACCAGGTGCGCCCGCTCGCGACCGAGACCGGCTTCTGGCGCCCGGTCACCGGCTCGAGCGACGGCTCCAACGTCGAGCTGCTGCTCGCCCACCCGACCGGCTTCGTCGAGATGTACGCCGGCGTGGCCGAGCCCGCGAAGGTCGAGGTGCGCACGGACGGCGTGATGCGCAGCCCCGACGCCAAGGAGTACACCGCGGCACACCGGCTCTACGGGTACGTCAACTCGAACCTCATGTGGGTCATGGACATGGCGGCCGTCGGCCAGCCGCTCCAGTCCCACGTCTCCGCGGAGCTCAAGCGCGTCGAGTGACGCCGGCCGGCCGGCGAGTGACGCCGGCCGGCCTCAGGGCGTGACGAACACGTCGAGGTAGTCGTCCATCCTGTCCTTGCGCAGCGCGTCGCCGAGCAGCTTCATGCCCTGGGTGTCGACGATGTCGATGCTGCCGGCGGTCGGGTCGCTGCCGAAGCCGGTGAACGGTGCGGTGGCGAAGACGACGTCCGAGGCCCGGATGTGCCGCAGCTCGAGCGCGTAGTCCTTCATCACGCCGATGCTCAGGCCCTTGTCGACGACGAGGTTCTTCGTCGCGGCGTCGGCGAACCGGGCGATGGCCAGCGGGTTGCGGATCGTCTCCGGGCTCGTCGCCTTGAGGAGCAGCGCCTTGACGAACGCCAGCTGCCGGCGGCCGCGGGAGATGTCGCCCTGGCTCAGCTCGTAGCGCTCGCGGACGAAGGCGAGGGCCTGGGTGCCGTTGAGGTCGTTCCAGCCCTTCTTGATGGCCGTGCCGCCGTTGCCGGAGGCGTCGTTGGGCTCCTCGGCGTAGACGCGCACGCCGCCGACGGCGTCGGTCATGTTCTTGAAGCCGTCGAAGTCGGTGCGGGCGACGTGGTCGATCTTGATGCCGACGAGGTTCTGGATCGTCTCGACGAGCAGCGGCTCGCCGCCGTACGCGTACGCGGCGTTGATCTTGTTCTTGCCGTGGCCGGGGATGGCGACGAAGAGGTCGCGGGGGAAGTGGATCATCTGGATCGACGTGGGGTCGGCCGGCACGTGGACGAGGACGATGACGTCGGCCCGGCCGCGGTCGTTCTTGCCGCGGCTGTCGGCGCCGACGACGAGGAAGTTCGTCCCGTTGCCGGCCGCCGGGACCTGGATCGGGGTGCCGTCCGGGTCCGTCGTGGGCGGCGGCGCGGTGGGCAGCAGCTCGGCCTGGGTCACGTTGTCGGACACCCGCCAGCCGAGGTAGCCGACGAAGCCTCCCACGGCGAGCGCGACGAGGAGGACGAGGACCCCGATGACGAGCAGCACGCGGCGCAGCCGACGGCGGCGGCGCGGCTGCGGCTCGACGTCTCCCGGGCCCTCGTCCGGCCCGTCGACGTCGAACCCGAGCAGGTCGAGGTTCCGGTCACTCACCGAGCCAGTGTAGGAAGCCGCGGAGGGCCCCGCAGGCCGACCGGCCTACATTGGAGGGGTGAGCGACCTCGGTGAGCGGCTGCGGGCCCGCGGCAAGCGCCTGACGACCCAGCGCGAGCGCGTGCTCGCCGCCGTCGGGCGGCTCGGCCACGGCACCCCCGACGAGATCGCCGCGTCGGTCGCCTCCGACGGCGCCGGCGCCCTGCCGGTCTCCACCGTCTACCGCTCGCTCGACGCGCTCCAGGAGCTCGGGCTCGTCGGGCACACCCACGTCGACCACCGCACGCCCAGCTACCACCTCGCCGAGCACGCCACCCACCTCCACCTCGTCTGCCGGGGCTGCGGGTGGGTCGGCGAGATGCCGCTCGACGCCGCCGACGAGCTCGTGGCGCGGGTCGACGACGAGCTCGGTTTCGCCGCCGACGTCAGCCACGCGGCCGTCCACGGGCTGTGCCGCACCTGCCGGGAGGACTCGTGACCGCATCCGTCCACACCGCCCCCTCGCCGCTCCTCGCCCGCCACGGCGCGGTCGAGGGCGAGGGGCCCGACGCCGGGGTCGCCGCGCACTACGGCGACCCGGTCCGTGAGCAGCGCCTGCTCGAGGAGGGGCTCGGCGTCGTCGACCTGTCGCACCGCGGCGTCGTCACCGTCTCCGGCCCGGACCGGCTCAGCTGGCTGCACTCGATGACGACCCAGGAGCTCACCGGGCTGGCACCGCGCACCTCGCGCGAGTCGCTCGTCCTGTCACCCAAGGGGCACGTCGAGCACGCGCTGCACGTCGTCGACGACGGCACGACGACGTGGCTCGGGGTCGAGCCGGGCACCGCGCCGGCGCTCGTCGCGTGGCTGGAGTCGATGCGGTTCATGCTCCGGGTCGAGGTCGCCGACGTGTCGGCGGAGTGGGCCGTGCTCGGGGAGCCGATGGGCAGCGAGTCGGCCGACGGCGAGCCGCTGGCCTGGGTCGACCCGTGGCCCGGGCTCGTCGGTGACACCGTGGCCTACGGGCCGGTCGAGGGTCACCCGGCGACCGGGCGGGCCTGGCGCGAGCTGCTCGTGCCGCGCGACGGCCTCGAGGCGGCGGTCGGGGACCGGCCGCTGGCCGGCACCTGGGCCGCCGAGGCGCTGCGCGTCGCCGCGTGGCGACCGCGGCTCGGGCTCGAGACCGACCACCGCACCATCCCGCACGAGGTCGACTGGCTGCGCACGGCGGTGCACCTGCACAAGGGCTGCTACCGGGGGCAGGAGACGATCGCGCGGGTGCACAACCTCGGGCGGCCTCCGCGCCGGCTCGTCTTCCTCCACCTCGACGGCTCCGGGCACGTGTTGCCGGCCGTGGGGTCACCGGTGCTGCTCGGCGAGCGGGAGGTGGGCCGGCTGACCTCGGTCGCCCGGCACCACGAGGACGGCCCGGTGGCGCTCGCGGTCGTCAAGCGGTCGGTGCCCGAGGATGCGGAGTTCCTCGTCGACGGCATCGCCGCCGCACAGACCGTCGTCGTCACCGGCTGACGCCGCAGATCTTCCGGTTCACGCCCGGTCCGGCCGGATGGCGCGGGCCTGCCCCGGCCTGACAGGATGACGGCATGACGACGTCGTCCGCCGGGGTGACCGGCACGCTCATCACCGTCGCGCCGACCGGGGCCGAGCACGCGAAGGCGGACCTCCCGCAGCTGCCGACGACCCTCGAGGAGGTCGTCTCCACGGCGGTCCGCTGCGAGGCGGCGGGGGCCTCCCTCATCCACCTGCACATCCGCGACGCCGAGCACCGGCCGACCCTCGACGCCGGCCACCTGCGCGCGGCCGTCGACGCGGTGCGCGAGGCGACCGACCTCGTCGTCCAGCTCTCGACCGGCGGCTCGGTCCACGACCCCCTCGAGCAGCGGCTCACCGTGCTCGACGCGGAGCCCGACTCCTGCTCGCTCACCTGCGGCACGACGAACTTCGGCGACGACGTGTTCCTCAACCCGTGGCCGTTCATGAGCGATCTCTACGTCCAGGCGCAGGAGCGCGAGGTCGTGCCGGAGTTCGAGCTGTTCGACCTCGGGCACGTCCACGCGCTGCGCCGGCTGCTCGACACGCACGGACTACCGTTCGGCGGACGGGTGCACGTCGACTTCGTCACCGGCGTGCCGGGTGGGATGCCCGCGACGACCGCCGCCCTGATGGCCGGGGTGGCGATGCTGCCGGAGGAGGTCACGTCCTGGTCCGCGACGGGCATCGGGCGCGGGCACCTGCCGGTCATGGCGGCGGCGCTCTCCGCGGGCGGGCACCTGCGGGTCGGGATGGAGGACAACGTCGTCTTCCGGCGCGGCCAGGTGGTCGAGCACAACGACGAGCTGGTGGCCCGCGCCGCGGAGCTGACGACGCTGCTGCAGCGGCCGCCGCTCACCTGCACCGAGGCCCGCGAGCTGCTCGGCGTCAAGGAGCGGCGTTCCGGCCGCTGAGCCGGTCGACGCCCCTTTCGCGAACGGGTGGACCCGCCGGGAAAATCCGGCGGGTCCACACCCGTTCGCGGCGTACTGGGTGCCGGTCCGAGGGATGGACCCCGCTGGGCGCGGACGGAATGCCATCCCATAATCGGTGGTTATGGCGAGCATGCGTTCCCTTATCGGATTCCCGGCCGTCGTCAACGAGAAGGCGGCGCGGGCCGTCGCGGCGATGGTCGTGCTCGTCACGGCGGTCGCGCTCGCCACGGGATGGCTCTGGCTGAGCGCCGTGCTCGCCGTCGGGTTCGCCCTCCGCGTCGCGTCCGGGCCGCGCTTCGACCCGTTCGGGCAGCTCGCGACGAAGGTGCTCGCCCCGCGGCTCGGCGCCGCTCGGATGGTCTCCGGGGCGCCGAAGCGCTTCGCGCAGGGCGTGGGCCTGGCGTTCACGACCGCCGCGACGGTGGCGTGGGTTCTCGGGACGCCGGTGGTGACCATCGGGCTGCTCGCCGTGCTGCTCGGGTTCGCCGCGCTGGAGGCGTTCGTCGGCTTCTGCGCGGGCTGCTTCGTCTTCGGGCAGCTCATGCGGGTCGGGCTGGTCTCGGACGACACCTGCGTCGAGTGCGCCGACATCACCCTCCGCCGCCGCGAGCCCGCGGCCGCCTGAGCCTCCCGCGCCGGGAGGCGATCCGGCCGGTCGACGCTCGATCCGGAGCACGAGGTCCGGCGGCCGGGTGAGCACCACCCCTGTCGCGTCCTATCGGATGCCCGCTGACGTGACGCATCCCCGACGAGCGGTCGGTTGCACCGGGCGGTGGGGCAAACAGGCTGTCGTCGTGGATGCGTCGAGGTGTGGCGCACATGGCCGTCCGTCTGGGATGCCCAGGGTGAGGGAGCACGGCGCCGCTCGTCGTGGATGCGTCGAGGGGTGGCGCACGTCGCCCTTCGTCGGGGATGCGCAGGGTGAGGGAGCACGGCGCCGCTCGTCGTGGATGCGTCGAGGGGTGGCGCACGTCGCCCTTCGTCGGGGATGCGCAGGGTGAGGGCGCACCGCGCCGCTCGTCGTGGATGCGTCGAGGGGTGGCGCACAGGGCCGTCCGTCTGGGATGCCCCGAGCGGTGGTGCACGTCACCGCTCGTCGGGGATGCTTCGTGAGGGTGGGCAACCGATAGTCCGCGGCGAGCGGCCCACGACGGCCGGGTGGATGGAGGAGCGGCCGCCGACGAGGTCTCCGGGCGCCGGTGTGGCCGGCCTCACGCTTGCCTCAGTTTGCATTGTGCTAACTGGAGCAAGCACAATGGACGCGTGAGCAAGAATCCGCTGAACGACCTGGGCGAGAGCCTCGGCGAGTACCTGCGCGACCAGCGCCGGGCCGCCCGCCTCTCCCTCCGTCAGCTGTCCGAGCTCGCGGGGGTCTCCAACCCCTACCTCTCCCAGATCGAGCGGGGTCTGAAGCGCCCGAGCGCCGAGATCCTCCAACAGCTCGCGAAGGGCCTCGAGGTGTCGGCGGAGTCCCTCTACGTCCGCGCCGGAATCCTCGACGCCGAGCACGCCGCGCCGGCCAACGAGGCCCCCGACGTCCGCCGGGCCATCGCCGAGGACCCCCTCCTCACGGCCCGGCAGAAGAAGACCCTCCTCGACATCTACCTGTCCTACGTCGAGGACGACGCCCGGCCCTGAGGCCGCACCGCCCCCGGCAGCGTCGCCGACCGGGCCCCCAGACCACCGCACCACGTCCGCACCGCACCATCCGAAGGAGCACGCCATGGCCGTCATCGACGACCTCCGCAAGACCGTCGACACCACTCCGCTGTACGCCCTCGCCGGCGCCACCGACCTCGCCGTCGAGAAGGTCCGCGAGGCCCAGAAGCGCGCCGAGGCCCGCCGCGCCGAGCTGACCAAGCGCGCCGAGGCCGCTCGCGCCGACCTCACCCCGGCCGCCCTCCAGGCCCGCGTCGAGGCCGTGACCGAGCAGGTCAAGGAGCTCCCCGCGCTCGCCCTCAACCAGGGCCTCGTCGTCGGTGGCAAGGTCACCGAGGGCTACGCCGACCTCGCCACCCGCGGCAAGAGCATCGTGAACCGCATCCGCACCCAGCAGTCCACCAAGGACCTCGTCGCGCAGGCCGAGACCACCGTGGCCCAGGCCAAGGGTGCCGTGACCACGGCCCGCAAGGCCGCCGCCGACATCGAGCGCTCGGCCAAGGCCACCATCACCACCGGCCGCCACGAGATGGCCAAGGTCGCCACCGTCCTCACCGACTCCGTCGCCGAGGAGGCCAAGGAGGCCCAGACCGACATCGCCGCGTCGGTCAAGCGCACCCGCACCGCCGCCAAGCGCACCAGCACGACGACGAAGAAGGCCAGCAAGCGGACGACCTCCTCCGCCAAGGGCGCCACGACGAGCGCGCGCAAGACCGCGAAGGCCGCCGAGAAGGCCGCCGAGAAGGCCGCCGAGAAGATCGGCGACTGACCCGGGACGCCCCGGACGAACGACGAGAACATGCCGTGCACCCGTCAGGGAGCACGGCATGTTCTCGTCGTTCGATCGGTGGGGGC
>JACXUW010000158.1 GCA_014763705.1 Micrococcales bacterium
GCTACGACGCCGGCGGCGGCTACGGCCACCCGGACCACGTGCGCACGCACGAGGCCACGCGGGCCGCGGTCGCCTCGCTCGGCGGGCCCCTCCCGCTCTACGGCACCCTCACCCCGCTCGGCTGGGCGGAGGAGGACCGGGCCTGGCTCGCCGCCCACGTCCCCACCGACGCCGGCTGGGTCGTCCCGGACCCGGTGAGCGACTACGCGGCCAACGTCGTCCCGGACGAGGTCGTGACGCACGCCGTCGTCGACCCCTCGGTCGTCGGGCTCCAGCAGCGCGCCCTGCGCGAGCACGCGACCCAGGTCGTCGTCGGCGACGGCTGGTACGCCCTGTCCAACCACCACGTCTTCCGGCTCGCGGGCCGGGAGGGGTACGCCCGGCTCGAGCCGGGTACCGGTCGTCCCGTCCCGGAAGGAGCAGCGTGAGCGAGGTCGACGCGGCGGTCTTCCGTCAGGCGATGGGCCGGCTGGCCGCGGGCGTCAGCGTGCTGACGACCTTCCACGAGGGGCACGACCACGCGATGACCGCGGACACCGTCACCTCGGTCTCCCTCGACCCGCTCCTCGTCCTGGTCTGCGTCGAGACCGAGAGCCGCTTCCACGACGCCGTGCTCGATGCGGGTGTCTGGGGGGTCAGCGTGCTCGCCGCCGACCAGCGCCCGCTCTCGGACTGGTTCGCCACCCGCGGCCGGCCGCTGCACGGCCAGCTCGACCGCGCCGCCTTCCACCGCGGCCCGGCCACAGGAGTCGCGCTGCTGGACGGGACGTTGATGCGCCTGGAGTGTCGGACGAGCGCGACCCACCCCGCGGGGGACCATGTGATCGTGGTCGGCGAGGTCCTCGGGATCGAGGTCCCCGACTCCGTGGGCCACGCGCTCGTCCACTACCGCGGCAGCTACGGGAGCCTCGCATGACCCAGGACCTGCTCGACCACTCCGGGTGGGAGGAGCCGTCCTGGGAGGAGCCCGCCCCGGGCCCGCGCCGCTGGCCCCTCCACCTGCTCGGCCTGCTCGTCCTGCTCGGGGCGCTCTACGTGGGGGCCGCCGCCTGGGCCGCCGACCGCGTGCCGCGCGGCACGACGGTCGCCGGCGTCGACATCGGCGGGCAGAGCGCCGCCCGGGCCCGCGCCACCCTGACCAGGGCGCTCGGCGACCCCGCGGCCCTCCCGCTCACCCTCACCTCGCCGGTGGGGAAGTCTGTCCTCGACCCGGTGCGGGCCGGCCTGTCGGTCGACGTGCCGGCGAGCGTGGCCGGGCTCACCGGGTTCTCCCTCGCCCCGGCGCGGGTGTGGCAGCACGTGACCGGGGGGTCGGACCGGCCGGCCGTCGTCCGGGTCGACGACGCCGCGTTCGCCGCCTCGGTCGAGGCCGCGCGGCCGCGCATCGACGCGCCGCCCCGGGAGGGCAGTGTCTCGGTGGCGGGCGGCAAGGTCGCCTACCGCGCCCCGGTCGAGGGGATGACCACCGACACCGCCGCCACCGCCGCGGCGGTGCGCCGGTGGTGGCCCGCCCAGAGCACCGTGCGGGCGGAGGGACGGACGAAGGCGCCGGCGACACCCGCGAGCGAGCTCGAGCGGGTCCGCGACGAGTTCGCCGCCGTGGCGGTCTCGGCGCCGGTCACGGTCGAGGCCGGCGGGAAGTCCTTCCAGGTCGCTCCCGCCGACTTCGCCCCCGCCGTCGTCCTCACCCCGGACGCCGACGGCACGATCACACCGCGGGCCGACGGCGTGCGGCTGCGTGCGATCGTGCACGCCGCGGCGCGGGCCGCGGGCGCCGAGACGGCCGCGAAGGACGCGGTCGTCACCTTCACCGGGGGCGACTGGCGCAAGCCGCGGGTCCAGCCCTCGGTCGCCGGCAACGCCCTCGACGAGCAGTCGCTGACCACCGAGGTGTGGACGGCGATCTCGACGACCGACCGCACCGCGACGGTGGCCATGGCCCCCGTGCAGCCGGAGTTCACGACCGCCGTCGCGCAGAGGACGCTGCCCAAGGAGCGCATCTCGAGCTTCACGACCTACTACCAGGCGGGGCAGCCGCGGGTGCACAACATCCAGACCGCGGCCCGGGTCATCAACGGCACGTACGTCAAGCCCGGTGAGCAGTTCAGTCTCAACGGGGTGCTCGGCGACCAGACCCCGGAGAAGGGCTACGTGAAGGCCGGGGTCCTCGTGGGCAACCGGCTCTCGGAGAGCTACGGCGGCGGCATCTCGCAGGTGTCGACGACGATCTTCAACGCGTCGTTCTTCGCCGGGGTCCAGCTCGACGCTTGGCAGGCCCACTCGATCTACATCTCGCGCTACCCCGAGGGCCGCGAGGCCACGATCGCCTGGCCGAACCTCCACAACAAGTGGACCAACACGACCGACGGCGGCATCCTCGTGCAGGTCACCGCCACCGACACCTCCATCACGGTGTCGTACTGGGGGACCAAGAAGTACGACGTCACGGCGACCAAGAGCGCGCGCTACGCCGTCGTCCAGCCGAAGAAGGTCGTGGACGACAGCCCGGACTGCATGCCGCAGAACCCGGTTCCCGGCTTCAAGGTCGACATCGGGCGCATCTTCAAGCAGAACGGCAAGGTCGTGCGCACCGCGTCGTTCACGACCACCTACCAGCCCGAGGACGCGGTGACCTGCACCGCCGCGAAGAAGGGCTGAGCACCCGCGCTCAGCCTCGGCGCAGCGTCGTGTACTCGTGGTGCGCGACGAAGCCGGCCCGTCGGTAGAGGCCCTGCGCCGCGGGGTTGTCGGTGTCCGTCTGGAGGTGCAGCGACCGGATGCCCCGGGCCGCCGCGTCGTCGGCGAGCCGGCGCAGGAGCGCCGCCCCGATGCCGCGCCGCCGGGCCCGCGGGTCGACCCACATCGCCGCGACGCCACCCCACGTGGCGGCCACGCCCAGCCGGCCGATGCCGACGACCCCCTGTGCGTCGCGGGCGGTGGCGAACACCTGGGCCGGCGACCCGGTGAGGACGGCCCGGGCCGGCTCCTCCGGGGCCTCCCGGTAGCTGCGGTACGCGGCGAACCAGTCGTCGTCCAGGACCGGCGAGAGCGAGAGCGTGGCGCCGTCGGCGACCTCCGGGGTGGCGGAGCGCACGGTGTCGACGGCCGCGGTGAAGGCGGTCGTCGGCACGCGCGGCCGGTAGCCCCGGGCCAGCAGCAGGACGCCGAGCGGGTCGCCGTCGAGCCGCGCGCCCACCGGTCCGGCGAGGGTGAGCATCGAGGGCAGGCCCCGGGCGCCGTACCACTCCTCGACCACCCCGACCGCGACGTCGAGGGGAGTGCCGGGGTCGCCCGCGGTCATCGCCGAGTTGGCGCGGTGGGTGAAGCCCGAGGCCGCCCGCAGCAGCCAGTCGCCGAGGTGCTCGCTCTCGACCGCCGGCCAGGCCCCGACCATGACCCGTTCGAGGTCCTCGACGGAGAGCGCGAGGTGCGGCGCACCCCGCCGGGACGGCGACGGGGGGATCTCCTTGACCGCGGTGACGGTGGCGCGGGGGACGGCGACCTCGCCGCGCCGGGTGCGGACGAGGAGGTGGTCGGCGTCGACGTGCACGAGGTCGCCGACGACGTCGGTGAGGGTGGCGCCGGTGAGGGGGTCGGGGACCGCCAGCCGGTGCCGCACGACGAGGCGCGTCCCGACCGGCGGGACGTCCGTCCCGGGCGGCGGCGGGCCGCCGGTCGGGGTCTCCATGGCGTGAATAGTATGGGCGCCATGACGTACGTGATCGCGCAGCCCTGTGTGGACCTGAAGGACAAGGCCTGCATCGAGGAGTGCCCCGTCGACTGCATCTACGAGGGCGAGCGCAGCCTCTACATCCACCCCGACGAGTGCGTCGACTGCGGTGCGTGCGAGCCGGTCTGCCCGGTCGAGGCGATCTACTACGAGGACGACGTCCCCGAGCAGTGGGCCGAGTACTACAAGGCCAACGTCGAGTTCTTCGACGACCTCGGCAGCCCGGGCGGCGCCGCCAAGCTCGGCGTCATCCCCAAGGACCACCCGATCATCGCCGACCTGCCGCCGCAGGAGCACGACGAGTGACGGGGTGCTGACCCTCCCCGACTTCCCCTGGGACTCGCTCGCTCCGGCCAAGGAGCGGGCGAGCGCCTTTTCCGATCCGTCGCTCGGTCCGGCCGGGTCCGGGCTCGTCGACCTCTCGGTCGGCACGCCGGTCGACCCGACGCCCGAGGTCGTGCGCCGGGCGCTCGCCGAGGCCGCCGACGCCCCGGGCTACCCGCAGACGTACGGCACCCCGGACCTGCGCGAGGCGGTCGCGGCGTGGTTCGCCACCCGGCGCGGGGTCCCCGCCCTCGACCCGGCCGGCGTGCTGCCGACCATCGGCTCCAAGGAGCTCGTGGCCTGGCTGCCCACCCTGCTCGGGCTCGGCGAGGGCGACGTCGTCGGGTTCCCGCGGGTGGCCTACCCGACCTACGACGTCGGCGCCCGGCTCGCCCGGGCCGTGCCCAGGGCCGTCGACTCGCTCACCGCGCTCGGGCCCCTCACGGCGGCGACCACGCCGAAGCTGTTGTGGCTGAACACCCCCGGCAACCCCACCGGGCAGGTCCTCGGCGTCGAGCACCTCGCGAAGGTGGTGTCCTGGGCGCGCGAGCACGGGGTCGTCGTGGCCTCCGACGAGTGCTACGCCGAGCTCGACTGGCGCCCGCGCGAGCCGGGCTCCGCCGAGCCGCCGACGACGCCGTCGGTGCTCGACCCGCGGGTGTGCGGCGGATCGCACGAGGGGCTGCTCGCCGTCTACTCCCTGTCCAAGCAGTCCAACCTCGCGGGGTACCGTGCGGCGTTCGTCGCGGGCGACCCCGCCCTCGTCGGGCAGCTCCTCGAGGTGCGCAAGCACGCCGGGATGATCGTGCCGTGGCCGGTGCAGCGCGCAATGCTCGCCGCCCTCGGCGACGCGGGCCACGTCGAGGAGCAGAGGGCGCGCTACGCCGCCCGGCGCGCCGCGCTGCGGCCCGCGGTCGAGGCGTTCGGGCTGCGGGTCGAGCACTCGGAGGCCGGTCTGTACCTGTGGGCCACGGCGGGGGAGCCGGCCCGGCGCACCGTCGACCGGCTCGCCGACCGCGGCATCCTCGTCGCCCCCGGCGACTTCTACGGCCCGGCCGGGCGCGCGCACGTGCGCATCGCGCTCACCGCCACCGACGAGCGCGTCGCGGCGGCCGTCCGGCGCCTCGCCTGACCGGAGCGTCGAAAGTCACGCCGGCCGCGTTTCACCGCCCGGTGACCGACGGGTAGGGTCGAAAGGACGTCCGACGCCCCCACCGACCGCAAGGACCTGCCATGACCGACGGAGCAACCCTCCACGCCGCGGGCAAGCAGCTCGACCTCTCCCTCGTGCCCGCGACCGAGGGCAACAGCGGGTACGACATCTCGGCCCTGCTCAAGGAGACCGGCAACGTCACCCTCGACGCCGGGTTCACGAACACCGCCAGCTGCGCCAGCGCCATCACCTACATCGACGGCGACGCGGGCATCCTGCGCTACCGCGGGTACCCGATCGAGCAGCTCGCCCAGCAGTCCACCTTCCTCGAGACCTCGTACCTGCTCATCTACGGGAACCTGCCGTCGGCCACCGAGCTCGCCGACTTCGAGAGCCGGGTCCGGGAGCACACCATGCTCCACGAGGACCTCAAGGGCTTCTTCCAGGGCTTCCCCCGCGACGCGCACCCGATGCCCGTCCTCTCCTCGGCCGTCTCGGCCCTCTCGACCTTCTACCAGGACAGCTTGGACCCGTTCGACGAGCAGCAGGTCGAGATCTCGACCATCCGCCTGCTCGCGAAGCTGCCGACCATCGCGGCGTACGCCTACAAGAAGTCGATCGGCCAGCCGCTGCTGTACCCGGACAACAGCCTGAGCCTCGTCGAGAACTTCCTGCGGATGACCTTCGGCGTCCCGGCCACCGAGTACGAGGTCGACCCCGACATCGTCAAGGCCGTCGAGCTCCTCCTCATCCTCCACGCCGACCACGAGCAGAACTGCTCGACCTCCACCGTGCGGCTCGTCGGCTCCTCGCACGCCAACCTCTTCGCGTCGGTCTCGGCGGGCATCAACGCCCTCTTCGGCCCGCTGCACGGCGGCGCCAACCAGGCCGTCCTCGAGATGCTCGAGCGCATCCAGTCCGCCGAGTACTCCACCGACGAGTTCATGGCCAAGGTCAAGAACAAGGAGGACGGCGTCCGGCTCATGGGCTTCGGGCACCGGGTCTACAAGAACTACGACCCGCGCGCGGCGATCATCAAGGACACCGCGCACACCATCCTCGAGAAGACCGGTGGCGGCGACGAGCTGCTCGAGATCGCGATGCGGCTCGAGGAGATCGCGCTCGCCGACGACTACTTCGTCGAGCGCAAGCTCTACCCGAACGTCGACTTCTACACCGGCCTCATCTACAAGTCGATGGGCTTCCCGACCCGGATGTTCACGGTGCTCTTCGCGCTCGGCCGGCTGCCCGGCTGGATCGCCCAGTGGCGCGAGATGATCGCCGACCCGGCGCTGAAGATCGGCCGTCCGCGGCAGGTCTACATCGGCGAGGGCGAGCGCGACTACGTGCCCGTCACCGACCGCTGACGCCCCGCCGCCCCCGCGTCGTCAGAGACGGATGACGACCTCGCGGGGGCCGGCGGAGCCGCCGGAGACCCAGCCGAGCGCCGAGTCCTCCATCGAGCGGCTCCACTGCCGGCCGGCCACCGAGACCCGGACGGCACCGGTGTCGGTGGCCCGCGCGACCGCCCACGCGGCGACCGCCCAGGCCTGCTGCTCCGAGCCCGCCCGGTAGGTGAGCTGTCGGCCCGAGACGCTCCCCTCGACGCCGAAGTCCTTGGTGAGCAGCGCGGCCAGGGCCTGCGGGTCGCCCGGCGACTTCGGGTCGTGGAGGGCGCAGCCGAGGGCGCGGGGGGTCTGCCCGGAGAGCGCGGAGGCGGTGGCCCGGGCCTGCGCCTCGTGCTGGGCGTAGGCCGAGCCCGCCGCCGAGCGCTGCACGGCCTGCGCGGCGGCGGCGATGTCCATCGAGGCGTAGCCGCGGACCTTCTCGAGCGCGTCGTAGAACGTGTTCGTCGAGTACTCCGGGTCGAGGATCTGCTCCGCGGTGCCCCACCCCTGCGACGGGCGCTGCTGGAAGAGCCCGAGCGAGTCGCGGTCGCCGTCAAGCGCGGGATGCCGCCGCGTTGCTCGCCTGGTCCGGCGCCCACTCCCACGTCTGCCCGCCCACGGTGACCCGACAGGTCTCCCC
>JACXUW010000630.1 GCA_014763705.1 Micrococcales bacterium
CGAGGCCGAGCCGGCTGCCGAGACTGAGCCAGCTGCCGAGACTGAGCCAGCTGCCGAGGCTGAGCCAGCTGCGGAAGCTGAGCCAGCTGCGGAGGCTGAGCCAGCTGCGGAGGCTGAACCGGCTGCCGAGGAAGACCCCGACCCTGCGGCGGAGCTCGAGTCGGACCACGAGGTCGAGGAGACCTCCGTCGAGCCGGCTGCCGAGGTCGAAACGATGGTGGAGGCCGAGCCGGATGCGGAGGCTGAACGGGGTGCGGAGGCTGAACCGGCTGCCGAGGCCAACCTCGATCCTGCGGCGGAGCTCGAGCCGGAGCAGGTTGCCGCCCCCGCGGTAGAGCGTCCGCCGCTCGAGGTCCTCGACGACCTCGCTGCCGAGCTGCGGCTGGCCAACCCCATACCGCACACCTACGCGGACTGGTCGAGCGAGGTCCGCCCGCCCGCCTACCCCGGGTCGGCCGCGGTGACGCTCGAGGATGACGCCGCACTGGTCGGCGGACCGGCCTGGGCCGCCGCACGCGTTCCCGAGAGCACGTGGCCCGCCGGCGAGCTCGGGGCCCGCAGCGACGCCGGCACCTCGTCCGCGCCGGCCTCCGTGGCCACGGACGCTGCGACGCCGGACGCCATCGCCTTCACCGCCACCCACGTCGTCGAGCCGTTCACCCCGACCGCGACGTCCACGCCGCCCCCCGTCGACCGCTGGTCCGCCACGGACGCCCAGGAAGTCCCGACCGAGGACACAGACGCCGAGGACCCCGGGGAGGCCGAGGAGGCGTTCGAGATCGAGGACACGGGGGAGGTCGAGGCCTCGCACGATGTCGAGGACTCGGACGAGGTCGAGGACTCGGACGAGGTCGAGTCGGAGCCGGCCCGACCGGAGGCCACCGCGCGCCCTCGGTCGTGGTGGGACGAGACCCCGCTGGAGCCCGGTCCCGATGCCGGTCCGGTGGAGGCCGCCGACGTCGCCGGGGTGCTCGGACCGCAGGAGGCGGACGCGCCGGCCGGTCCCGACCGACCGCACGAGCCGGCCCGGGGCGACGACGAACAGTCCGGCACCACGACGTCACGCTGGGCCGTCGTCGACGACGAGCCGGACCAGGGCGGAGACGCCTCGACCATCGGCACCGACCCCGACCTCGCGGTGGACGCCGACGCGCCGGAGGACGGCGCGACGGTGACCCGGTCCCAGCTGAGATCGGCGGCCCGGGACGAGGCGCGCGCGCGAGGCCGCCGCCGACGGCGAGCGCTCGTCGCGGCCATCCTGATCCTCGTCGTCGCCGCGACGACGTGGTGGATGACCCGCCCCGACGAGCCCGTCTCGAAGGCTCCGACGACCGCCCAGCCCGCCGGTTCGGCGGCCCCGGCCCTGCCGGCCTCCCGCGGCGCCGGGGCGCCGACGCTGCTCCTGCTCTGACCGCGGACCGTCCCAGCGGCAGCAGG
>JACXUW010000159.1 GCA_014763705.1 Micrococcales bacterium
TCCCGCACCGGTGGAGCGATGTTCGGCGTCGCCGTCATCGTCATGGTCAGCGAGCGGCAGGGTTCCTTCGCGCTCGCCGGCGCGGTCTCCTCGGTCGGCCTCGCGGTGCTCGCGGTGGCCGGGCCGGTCCTCGGCCGGCTCATCGACAAGCACGGCCAGCGCCGGGTCGCCCTGCCCTTCGTCGTCGTCTCCGCCGTCGCCGGGCTCGGCACCGCCCTCGCCTCCTGGTCGGCGGCCCCGGTCTGGACCCTCTTCGTCCTCTACGGCGTCAGCGCCTTCCTCCCCGAGCCCGGGCCGATGTCCCGCGCGCGGTGGGCGCACATCTTCCGCGACGACCCGGACCGCCTGCACACCGCGATGTCGTTCGAGCAGGTCGCCGACGAGGCGTCGTTCGTCATCGGCCCGGTCGTCGCCGTGCTCGTCTCCACGCTGTGGTTCCCCGAGGCCGGGCTCGTCCTCGCCGAGGTGTTCTTCACCGTCGGCGTCCTCACCTTCCTCGGCGCCCGCGCGACCGAGCCGCCGGTCGTCGCGCACGCCGACCGCCCGAAGGGGCTCGCGGTCCGCTGGCCGGGCCTGCTCGTCGTCGCCACGGCCCTCGTGATGACCGGCGTCATCTTCGGCGCCAACGAGGTCGTCGCCGTCGCGTTCGCGGAGGCCGACGGCAACGCGAGCCTGTCCAGCCTCGTCCTCGGCGGCTTCGCGGTCGGCTCGACCCTCTCCGGGCTGTGGTTCGGCGCCCGCAGGTTCAGCTCGACCCTCACCCGGCGGCTGCTCGTCGCCGCCACCGCGATGCTCGTCCTCGAGGTGCCGGCGCTGCTCGTCTCGAACACCTGGCAGCTGACCGTCGTCATGGTCGTCGCCGGGTCCGCGACCGCGCCGATGCTCATCACGAGCCTGTCGCTGGCCCAGCGCCTGGTGCCCGCCGCGCTGGTCACCGAGGGGATGGCGGTCGCGGTGACCGGCATCCTCATCGGCATCTCGGCCGGCTCGGCCGTCGGCGGCTGGGCCGTCGAGGCGCTCGGCCCGCAGCGGGCCTACGCCGTGCCGGTGCTCGCCGGCCTGTTCGCGGTGGCCATCGTCGCGGTGCGCGCCCGGCACCTCGAGGGTGCCGAGCGCGCCCGCCTCGGCTCACCGGTGTCGTAGCCCCGGCTCAGCCCACCGGGGCGGGGGCCTCCGGCTCGCCGGCGCCGGCCCTCGCCTGCTGGTTGCGCTCGCTGTACGCCGAGCCGCCGCGCAGCTCGACCTGCGGCAGCATGAGCATCACGAGGAACCCGAAGACCATGACGATCGACCCGACGAGGAACACGAGGTCCATCGAGTCGGAGAAGCCGATGAGGAACGGCTTCGCGAGGCGCGGGTCGAGGTGCGCGAGGAACGAGGAGTCGGAGAGGACCCCGCTGGACGCGGCCGGGGTGGCTCCGCTCGAGGCCGCCTGCTGGATGGCCGACGCGACCTGGTGGTCGACCGAGCCGGCCGGCGCCTTGAGTCCGGCGGCGACGCCGGTCTGGAAGTCGGCGGTCGGGGCGAGGGCCTTGAACGAGTCGGCGATCCGCCCCGGCACGGTGGAGAAGAGGATCGAGAGGAAGATCGCGGTCCCGATCGTGCCGCCCAGCTGGCGTGTGGTCGTGGCGGTCGAGGTGGCCACGCCGATCTGCTGCGGCGGGACGGCGTTCTGCACGGCGAGGGTGAGCGGCTGGAAGTTGAAGCCGAGGCCCATGCCGAAGAAGACCATGACGATCATCGTCTGCCACAGGGGGGTGTCGTACTGGATGAAGTGGAACGCGAAGAGGCCGAGGACGAGCAGTCCGGAGCCGAGGATCGGGAAGACCCGGTAGCGGCCGGTGCGCGCGATGATCTGGCCGGAGCTGATCGAGCCGGCCATGATGCCGCCGACGAGGGGGATGAGCTGGAGGCCGGCCTCGGTGGGGCTCGCGCCCTTGACGATCTGCAGGTACAGCGGCAGCGAGGCGAGCCCGCCGAACATCGCGACGCCGATGATCACCGAGGCCACCGAGGCCACGCCGACCGTCTTGATCCGGAACATCTGCAACGGGAGGATCGCCTCGTCCTTCATCCGCATCTCCTGCCAGATGAACGCGACGGCGGCGACGGCCGAGATGACGTACGCGGTCCACGCGCGGCCCGAGGACCAGCCCCAGGTGCGGCCCTGCTCGAGGATGATGAGCAGCGGCACCAGGGCGGCGGACAGCAGGAACGCGCCCGCCCAGTCGATGCGGTGGTCGAGGCGCTGGTGGCGCAGGTGGAGGGTGCGCGACACGACGACGAGCGCGGCGATGCCGATCGGCACGTTGACGAGGAAGACCCAGCGCCAGCCGGTGACACCGAGGATGCTCGAGGCGCCGGCGAAGAACCCACCGATGACCGGCCCGGCGACGCTCGAGGTGCCGAACACCGCGAGGAAGTAGCCCTGGTACTTGGCCCGCTCACGCGGCGGGACGATGTCGCCGATGATCGCGAGCGCGAGGCTCATGAGACCGCCGGCGCCCAGGCCCTGCACGGCGCGGAAGGCCGCGAGGCCGTACATCGAGGTGGCGAAGGACGAGAGCGCCGAGCCCACGACGAAGATCGAGATCGCGAAGATGAAGAGCTTCTTGCGGCCGTAGATGTCGCCGAGCTTGCCGTAGAGGGGCGTGACGATCGTCGCGGTGATGAGGTAGGCGGTCGTCGCCCAGGCCTGCTGGTCGAGGCCGTGCAGGTCGTCGGCGATGGTGCGGATGGAGGTCGCGACGATCGTCTGGTCGAGGGCCGCGAGGAACATCCCCATCATGAGGCCGACGAGGATCGTCACGATCTGGCGGTGGGTCAGCGGCCCGTCGTGCGAGCCGGCGGCGGTCGGGGCCGCGGCGGTGGTGTTCCCCACGACGTGGCGGCCGGGGCCGTCGGCGTCGGCGGAGTGGCTCGTGGGCTGGCCGGGGTCGGCGTGCCGTGGTGTGGTCATCGGTCGGTCCTCTGGGTCGGGTCGGTCAGGGAGGTCTCGAGGTCCGCGGCGAGGCGGGCCAGGGCGGTGGTGAGCGAACCGACCTCGTCGTCGGTCCAGTCGGCGAGCAGGTCCTGCAGCCAGCGGTCGCGGCTCTCGCGGATGCCGGTGAGCAGGGCGGTGCCCTCGTCGGTGACGGCGAGGACGTGGGCACGACCGTCGTCCGGGTCCGGCTCTCGGGTGACGAAGCCGAGGTCGACGAGCGTGCTCACCTGCCGGCTCACCGTCGAGACGTCCGAGTGGACGGCGTCGGCGAGCTCGGAGACGCGCAGGGTGGAGCGCTTGAGGTGGAACAGCAGCGGATAGGCCATCGGGTCGACGAGCGGGTGCTGACGCGGCGCCCGGGCCCGGGCGACGTGGATCAGCTTGACGACGCGGAGGAGCTCGTCGCCGAGCAGCGCCGTCGGGGTCGACGACGTGGAGCGGAACGGCACGGGTCCTCCGGGGTGGGCAATTCGACGGGGCGGTTGGCAGTTGTTTGCAGCATACAACTAGATGTCGCCACGACGAATTCCCCCTCGTGGGGTTCGACAGCGGCGCCCGGCGTCTGCGGGGCCCTCGGCGTCCCGGCCGGGTCGGGCCGGGTCGGGCCGAGCCGGGGTCAGACCGAGCGCGCGTGGAGGTGGTGCAGCAGCTGCTGGGAGAAGCGCTGGCCCATGAGGGCGACCACCCCCTTCATCGCGGCGTGGACCGCGGGGCGGGTGACGCCCGGGAACGGCAGCTCGACGCTGATGGTCATCGATGTCTCGAGGCGCGTTCCGCCGGACCGGGGTTCGAGGTCGTACCACCCGTCGACGCCGGCGGACTCCTCGCCGTCACCGGCCCCGGGGTCGTGCCGGAACTCGATGCGGTGGGGCTCGTCGAAGGTCATCCGCTCGGTGAAGGTGAAGGAGAAGCTGCGACCGAGCACCGGCACCCGGGTCATCTCCCAGACCCAGTGCTCGCCGCGTTCGGTGACACGGTGGAGGAACGGGGTCAGCCGGGCGACGAGCGCCGGGTCGGTCAGGGCCTCCCACACGGCGTCCGGCTCGGCGGTGACCGTCGCGGTCGACAGGGTCGAGGTCGAGAAGCGCGCCATCGGGTCAGGGGGTGACGGCGAGCGCGGGGAGCACCCGCGCCGCGACGTCGTCGTCGCCGTGCACCGTGACGGGCAGGTCGGCCGGGTCGCGCCGCCCGCCGGCGAGGCGCATCGCCACGCGGGTGGACACCGAGAGGGTGGTGGTCACGACGTCCGGGTGCTCCTCGGCGTCGCCGGTGAACAGGGGGACCCCCACGGCCCGGCCGTCGTGCTCCTCGACCCGGGCGCCGGCGCGCCCGACCGTCGGCCCGGTGAGGTCGAGGACGACGGCGTTCCCCGGCGGGACCGCGGCGTCGCGGGCCACGAGGCGCGGCAGGGCGGCGAACAGCCGCGCGACGCTCAGCGCGGCGGCCGGGGTGTCGAGCCCGCCGGGACGCTCGAGCGCCTCGCGCAGGTCCTGCTCGTGCATCCAGACGTCGAAGGTGCGCAGGGCCACGAGGTCGGCCAGGGTCGTCGGTCCGAACGGGCTGGTCACCGGCTCCTCGCCGGTGACCCCCTCGGCGCGGTAGGCCGCGAGCCGCTCCTCGAGGCGCCAGTCGATCTCGTCGACGAGGTCCTCGGGCGTGCGGCCCCGGCGCGCCTCGACGAAGCGCTCGTGGCGCTCGGCGAAGGCGTGGTGCACGTGGTCGTAGCCGCTGACGTCGACGTCGGGCTCGGGGTCACCGGCCACCATCGCCTCGGCTCCGGCGACGTGGGCGAGCTGGTCGAGGACGGTCCATCCCGGGCAGTCGGTGGGCCGTTCGGCGTCCCCCGGACGCAGCGTGCGCCCGAGGTCGGCGACCGAGCGGACCGTCTGTGCCCAGGCCTCGACGACCTCCGCGAACTCGGTCGGGGAGGGTGGGTGCAGCGGCATGCCGCCCACAGTACCTACGCTGGTCCACGTGACCCGTCCCCCGAGCGCCCGCACCGCGGACGCGACGGCGACCCCGGACGCCGGGGCGCACCGGCTGCGTCCCCTGGCGCTCGGTCTCGCGGTCGCGCTCGCTGTCGTCGTCCCCGCGGCCCTGGTCACGGGGGCCGCGGCGCCCCTCGCGCTGCTCGACCCCGGACCCCTCGTGCGGTGGGGGCTGCCGGCGGTCACGACGGTCTCCAACCTCGCGTCGGTCACCACCTTCGGGTTGCTGCTGCTCGCGGTCTTCCTCGCCCCGGAGCGGGCGCGCACCGACCGCCGGGGGACCGCCCGCCGGCTCGCCGCCTCGAGCGCCGTCGTCTGGGCCGTCGCCGCGCTGCTCGAGATCGTCCTCACCTTCGCCGACCTCTCCGGCACGCCGCTCACGTCGGCGTCGCTGCTGCCGCAGCTGCTCTCGTTCGCGTGGTCGCTCGAGACGACCCGCGTCCTCGTGATCGCGGCCGGCCTCGCGGTGGTCGTCGCCTCGACGGTCGTCTCCGCGCGCGGCCGGGCGGCGATGACCTGGCTGGCCGCCGCGAGCCTCGTCGCGATCGTCCTGCACTCGCTCAACGGGCACGCGGCCGGCTCGGCCAGCCACGAGGACGCCGTCAACGGGCTCGCCGTCCACCTCGTCGGGGTCAGCGTCTGGGTCGGCGGGCTCGCCGCGCTCGTCGTCATGCGGCGCAGCCTCGGCCGCGACCTCGGGACCACGGTGTCGCGGTTCTCGGTGCTCGCCACCTGGTCGCTCGCGGCGGTCGCGCTCTCCGGGGTGCTCCAGGCGTGGATCCGGCTCGGCACCCTGTCGGCGGTGCTCACCCCGTACGGGCTCGTCATCCTCGGCAAGGTCGTCGCCATCGGCGTCCTGGCCGTCCTCGGCTGGCGGCAGCGCCGCGAGCTCGCCGGCCGGCTCACCCGGGACCCGTCGGACGGCCGGGCGTTCGCGCGGCTGGCCGTCACCGAGATCGCGGTCATGGGCGCCGCGATGGGCCTGGCCTCGGTCCTCTCCCGCAGCCTCCCGCCCGTCCCGGACGCCCTGCCCGACCCGGGCATCGCCATCGAGCTCACCGGCTACCCCGACCCCGGCCCGCTCACCGGCGCGGACTGGTTCCTCGCCTGGCGCCTCGACTGGCTCTTCGTCACGGTCACCGCGCTCGCGGTCGGCCTCTACGTGGCCGGCTACGTCCGCCTCCGCCGCCGCGGGGACGCGTGGCCGGCGCTGCGGCTCGTGTCGTGGCTCGTCGGCTGGGGCATCTTCGCGTGGGCGACGTGCGGCGCGCCGGGCATCTGGGGGCGGGTGCTCTTCTCGTCGCACATGGTCATGCACATGGCGGTCGCGATGATCGTGCCGCTCTTCCTCGTCCCGGCCGCGCCGGTGACGCTCGCGCTCCGCGCGCTCCCGTCGCGTCGCGACAAGACGTGGGGGCCGCGCGAGCTGCTGCTCCAGGTCGTGCACTCCCGGGCGCTGCGGGTGCTCGCGAACCCGGTCGTCGCGGCCGCGTTCTTCTTCTTCAGCCTCGCGGCGTTCTACTACACGGGCCTGTTCGACCTCGCCCTGACGACCCACACGGGCCACCTGCTGATGATGGCCCACTTCCTCCTCACCGGGTACCTGTTCGTCTGGGTGATGATCGGCATCGACCCCGGGGTGCCTCGCTGGTCGCCGCTCATGCTGCTCGTCATCCTCTTCGCGACGGTGTCCTTCCACGCGTTCTTCGGCGTCGCGCTGACCGGCAGCACCGACCTGCTGGCCCCGGACTTCTTCACGGCGATCAACCTGCCGTGGGGGCCGGACCCGCTGCTCGACCAGCACACGGCGGGCGAGATCGCGTGGGGGATCGGCGAGGCGCCGACCCTGACGCTGGCGGTCATCGTCGCGGTGCAGTGGTTCCGGAGCGAGTCGCGCGAGACGGTGCGCCTGGACCGCCAGGCCGACCGTGACGGCGATGCGGAGCTTGCCGCCTACAACGCCCGGCTCGCGCGGCTGCGCGAGGAGGCCGAGCACCTCGACCCCCGCTGAGGAGCGATGCCCGACGGTGTCGGGTCGTGCCCGGCCGACGGGGTGCGCGAGGATGGACGCATGCGCATCGCGGTGATCCAGCTGTCCTACGGGGACGACGAGCCGTCCGCCGCGCGCGTCGAGCGGGCCGCCGCCGCCGTCGCCGAGCAGGCCGGGCACGACCTCGTCGTCCTTCCCGAGCTCTGGGCGCCGACCGGCTTCGACTACCGCCGCTGGGAGGTCGAGGCCGAGCCGCTCGACGG
>JACXUW010000160.1 GCA_014763705.1 Micrococcales bacterium
ACACGAGCCCGGCGACGAGGTAGCCGGAGAGCGCGAAGAAGACGATGACGCCCATGCTGCCGAGCGGGGCGAAGGGCAGCAGGCCGAGGTGCACGACGACGTGGCTCGAGACGACGGCGAGCGCGGCGAGACCGCGCAGCCCGTCGAGGGCCGCGACCCGGGAGGTGGTCGACCCGGCCACGGCGAAGCTCAGGCCTCGACGCGGCGCCGGAAGGTGACCCGCAGGTGGCCGAGGAAGGAGAACCCCACGACACCGACGAGGACGAGGAGCTGGGCGACGAAGGGCCGCAGGCCGAGGGCCTCGACGCAGAGCGGGACGCCGACGAGGCTCATCGCGGCCCCGGTCCACCAGACCCCGAGGAAGGCCACGACCTGGCGGCCGAGCGGACCGCCGGCACGGAACACGAGTCCGCGGTAGGCGGGGAACGCGAAGGCCATCGCGCACAGCTGCGCCGCCGCGAGGGCGAGGAGGTAGTGCGCACCGACGAGCAGGGAGCCGCCGAGCACCGAGAGGTACACCACCTGGGTGACCCCGCCGACGACCCCGTAGCGGACGACGACGGGCAGGACGGCCCACGTGCGGCGCAGCCGGCCGAGGTCGGGCGCGACCGGCACGGCGGCCAGAGTGGGCTGGGCCATCGGGCTCCTCGGGATCGCGCGGGCGGGTCGGTCCCGGTCACGCTAGGCGCCCGCCCGACCCGCGGTCACGGGCCGGGCCGGGCAAGGGGCCGTTCGGCCGAGCAGTCAGGACGAACGGGGTACGGCGACGACGCGGACGTCCGGCACGCACGCGTACCGAGCCCGCACCTCGGCGACGGGGTGGTCGCTGAGCACCGCCGGCGCGTCCGCGGCCCGCAGCAACGCGCACTCCTGCTCGACGGTCAGCGACGACTGGGGCCGGGCGATGCCCCCGCTCGTCGGGCGCACCGCCGCGAGGAGGATCCGCGCGACCGTGTCGGTGACGACCGGACCATCCGTCCAGACCACCTGCGCGTCGCCGGCGCCGGGGGCCGAGACCGCGCGGAGCACGGTCGGCCCGTCGGTCGTCGACCACCCACCGGTGAAGGCGGCGAACGGGCCGAGCAGGGCGAAGACGAGGACCGTCGCGAGGCCGCCACCTCCCACGACCCGCAGCAGCGAGGCGCCGCGGAACGAGGCGCGGTCGACCCGGAGGGCGAGCCCCACGACGACGACCGCGAGGGGCGCGAGGCCGAGGACCGCGGTGTGCCACAGCAGCTTGCTCGGGTAGTAGGCGAGCGGCGAGACCCCGACGTAGAGCGCGAGGAGGACCCCGGTCACCGCAGGGACCGCCATGAGCGCGAGCACGGTCGCGGTACGCCGGTGGCGCCGCCGGAGGACGAGGACGCCGGCCGCCCCCGCCCCGAGGGCGAGGAACGCCCACGGCACCGGCGAGACGACGTCGGCGTCGCTCGCGTGCTGCACCCCGACCCGGGTGACGACGGCGAGGAGGGCCGGCCAGGCGGCGACCGCCCCGACGAGCAGGCCGACGGCGAGCACGAGCCGGCCGCGCCGCCCGGCACGGAGCAGGCCCCGGGCCGGGCCCAGCGCCGCGAGCGCGGCGACCGGGAGGAGCAGCTGCCAGGTGTGCGCGAGGAC
Source organism: Micrococcales bacterium (assembly GCA_014763705.1). GTDB lineage: Bacteria > Actinomycetota > Actinomycetes > Actinomycetales > Dermatophilaceae > Phycicoccus. Next base: position 1,618 of record JACXUW010000160.1, read on the forward strand.
CACCCCGCCCGCGACGGCGACGACGAAGCCGCGGGCCCCGGTCGGGTCCGTGAGCCGCGCCCGCAGCACGACGGCGAGGACGGAGGCCGCGACGAGCGACCCCTCCAGCCCGAGCGCCTGGTAGGTGGCGAGGAAGAACGGCCACGCGGTGACGCAGCCGGCGACGAACCCCGCTCCGGCGGAGGCGCGCAGGCCGAGCCCGGTGCGGGAGCCGAGGGAGGCGGCGAGGGCGGCCGTGGTCAGGGCGAGCGCGGCGGAGAGCAGCCAGGCGAGGAGGGCGCCGAGGTCGACGACGGCGGTGACGGAGTCCTCGGGGCGCAGGCCCGCGGCACTCCAGACGAGGGCGACGACCGTGTGCCACGCTCGCGGGTAGGACTCGACGTCGTAGCCGAGCACGCCGGCCGCCTGCTCCTCGGCGGTGAGGACGAGGTGGCGGACGTGGTCGCCGCCGAGGTACCACTCGGTACGCACGCCGACCGGGAGGAACCGGGCGGCCACGGCCCACCCGACGACGAGCAGGGCCGGGGCGGCGGTCACGAGCTGGGCCGTGCGCGGCGCCGACGGGCCGCGGCCGCGGCGCAGGACCCGGAGCGCGAGGACGGCGACCACGGCGAGGAGGACGAGGAGGCCGACGGAGGCAGCCTGCGAGCGCAGCGGCCGCCAGCCGAGGGGCGCGGCGAGGGTCATCAGGGCGAGGAGGCCGGCCACCGCGACGAGGGCGGCCGACCCGAGGTCGCCGAGGGCGCCGAACGGGTCGCGGCCGATCCGGGCGGGGACGCCGGTCGCGACCGCGGCGGCGCCACGCGTCCGGGTCGTCGCGGTCATCCTGGCCTCCGGCCGTGCAGGTGCTGGTCCCGCCTCGGGTCGGGGCCGGCCGGACGGCGGGCCCGCTCGTGCGACTGTACGCGCGCGCGGGAGGGGCCGCCCGACGGCCCTCGGCCGAAAGACCCGAACGGACGATGCGTGCCGCGGGCGGAGCGGCGGCCCCGCGGGCTATCTTCGCTGCGGCAGGACCCGGCCCCCGGTGCCGACGGCGAGGAGTGTGACGGTGTACGAGGGAATGCGCGTCGCCGTCGTCGTGCCCGCGTACCGGGAGGAGGCGCTCATCGCCTCCACGGTCACCGCGATGCCGCCCCTCGTCGACCACGTGATCGTCGTCGACGACTGCAGCCCGGACGCCACCGGCGAGCGCGCCCGCGAGGCCGCCGACGAGCGCACCGAGGTGATCCGCCTGCCCGAGAACCAGGGGGTCGGCGGGGCCGTGCTCGCCGGCCACCGACGCGCCCTCGAGCTCGGCGCCGACGTCAGCGTCGTCATGGCCGGCGACGGGCAGATGGACCCCGAGTTCCTCCCTCAGCTGCTCGACCCGATCGCTTCCGGCAGAGCGCAGTTCACGAAGGCCAACCGGTTCTACGGCCGCGGGAGCTTCGCCGGCATGCCGGCGATGCGCGTCGTCGGGAACATCGTCCTGTCCTTCCTCACGAAGGCCGCCTCCGGCTACTGGAACCTCTTCGACCCGCAGAACGGGTACACCGCCATCCACCGCGAGGCCCTCGAGCGCGTCCCGTTCGACCTCATCGCCAAGCGCTACGACTTCGAGAACGACCTGCTGATCCAGCTGAACATCGCGCACGTCCCGGCGGCCGACGTCGCGGTCCCCGCGCGGTACGGCACCGAGGTCTCCGGGATGAACCTCGCGACGGTGGGCCCTCGCATCGCGGCGCGGCTGTTCAAGGGGTTCTGGACGCGCATCTGGTGGAAGTACGTCCTCCAGTCCTTCTCGGCGGTCGCCCTCCTCCTCTTCGCCGGCATCGCGCTCACCGGCTTCGGCCTGCTCGTCGGGCTCTGGGTGCTCTGGGAGACCCTCGGGCCCCCGGTCGCGACCGCCGGCTCGGTCATCCTCTGCGTCGGCCCCCTCCTGTCCGGCATCCACATGCTCCTCTTCGCGATGCTCCTCGACATCCAGGACCCGACCAACGCCAGCCGAGGGTGAGCGACCACGACGGGGGCACCCTGATGCGCGAGGCGGGGGCGTCGGCCGACCCCGTGCCGTCGGCGGGCGCCGGAGACCGGCCGACCGTCCGGGACACCGCCATCGCGCTCACCGTCTTCCTCCTCGCGCGGGCGCTCAGCGCCGTCTTCCTCCTCCTCGCCGCCCCGGCCCAGGTCGCCCTCACCGACTCCCCCGACCACCACGTCGAGGGGTCGCTGCCGGCCTCGCCGGGCTACTGGGACGTCGTGACCAACTGGGACGGCCAGTGGTACGCGACCATCGCGACGCACGGCTACCGCACCGACCCGGCCCTCTTCGGCCCGCCCGCGCAGCGCAACGAGATGGCCTTCTTCCCCGTGTACCCGATGCTCTGCCGCGGCGTGATGGCCGTGACCGGTGCCTCGTTCGGGGTCGCGGCCAGCCTCGTCAGCCTCGTCGCGGGCGCGCTCGCCGTCGTCCTCCTGGCCCGATGGCTGGTGCGCACCCGGGGGCGGCTCGTGGCTCACCTCGCGGTCGCGGGGCTCGCGGTGTTCCCGACGGCCGTCGTGTTCCAGACCGCCTACACCGAGTCGCTCGCGCTGCTCCTGCTCGTCGTCGTGCTCACCGCGCTGGCCGGGCGCCGGTGGGCGGTCCTGTGGGGGGCCCTGCTCGTCCTCGGGCTCACCCGGCCGGTCCTCGCCCCGGTCGCCCTGTACCTCCTCGTGCTCGCGTGGCGGGCCCACCGCGCGCCGGCCGGTGACGAGCGCCGGCGCGACCTGCGCCCACTCCTCGTCTCCGTCGGCGTCGCCGGGCTGGCCACGGCGGCGTGGCCGGTCACCGTCGCCGTGCTGACCGGCATCCCGACCGCCTTCACCGACACGATGGCCGCCTGGGTCAAGGCGGGCGGGCTGCGCGGCGGCTGGGTCGCCGGCATCTGGCAGCTCGTCGGGCCGGCGGCGGCGCTCGCGCTCGTCCTCGTCGGCGCGGCGCTCGCCTGGGTCCGCAGCCGTCGACCCCGTCCCGACCGGCCGGCCGACGGGCTCGGCACGTGGGGTCCGCTCTACCTCGGCTACGTGCTGCTCACGACGACGATCAACCCGAGCATCCTGCGCTACTCGCTGCTCACCCTCGTGCCCGCCGAGCCCACGCGGCGCGCCGTCACCGCACCGCTGGCCCGGTTCGGGACGCGCGGGGTGGTCGTCGCCGCGGGCGCCGTCCTCCTCGTCGAGGTGCTCCTCCAGTGGTGGTGGGTCCGCGCGCTCTGGGTCATTCCGGGCGCACCGGTGCTCCCACCGTGAGCTACGCCCTCGCCCTCCTCGTCGCGGCGCTCCTGCTCTTCGTCCCGGGCGTCGCGGTGCTGTGGTCGGGGGGTCGGCGGGGCTGGAGGGCCTGGGGAGCCGCCCCACCGGTCTCCATCGCCCTGCTGCTGCTCACCGGAGCGGTCGGGCACGCGGCCGCGTCGGACGCGGTGCACGGTGCGGGAGCGGTCGTCCTCGCCGTCCTGACGGCAGCCGTCGCCGGGGCGGCCCGGCTGATCGCGCGTCCCGTCGAGGACCCTCGCGAACCCTCCCGGCCGCGCGGTCGGTGGTGGCCCGCTGCGGCGGTCGTCTTCGGCGGTGCGGTGGTGGCCACCGTCCTCGGCCGGGCCGTCGGCAGCGCGACCGCGTGGCCCCAGATCCACGACTCGATCTTCCACGTCGGCGCGACGACGATGCTCGTGCGCGACGGGTCCGCGTGGGCCGGGGACGTCACCGCGTACGCCCGGGTGCCCTACCCGGGTGGATGGCACGCGGTGGCGGCGCTCGTGACGGGCCTCAGTGGCGCCGACCCGCTGACGGCGTCACACGCCCTGCTCACGGTGGTCGTGTCCGTCGTGTGGCCGGTCGGCGTGGTCCTCCTGGCCCGCACCGTGTGGGGTCCGTCCCCGGCCGTCCTCATCACCGCCGCCGTGAGCGCGTTCCTCTGCTACGGCTTGCCCTACCAGCTCCTCACGTGGGGCGTCGTGTGGCCCTTCCTGCTGGCGACGGCCCTCCTGTCCCCCGTCCTCTCCCAGGTGCTCGAGCTCACCGGCCTGGTCGCGGTGGCCGGCGGGCGGAGGCGGATCGCCGCGGCCGCCGCGCTCCCGGTCGTCGGCGCCGCAGCGGCCACCGTCGTCCACCCCGCCGCGCTCTACGGCCTGGCGGTCATCGGGCTCCCGGCCGTCCTCGAGCGCCTGGCCCGGGCTGGTCGTCACCGTCTCGCGGTGGTCGTGGCCGCCGGCGGGGCGCTCGCCGTCGCGGCCGCGTGGTCGGTGCGGCCGCCCGAACGGCTCCTCGTCGCGGGAGCCGCCGGGGGCGGCTACGGCGCCCTCGACGTGGTCGCCCTCGTTCTCTCCACGGTCTCACAACACCCGCTGTCCGCTGCGGTCGGTGCGCTCGCCGTCACGGCAGGAGCCGTCCTGTCGGTCCGCGCCGGTCACGCCTGGGTCGCCGTCGGTCTCGTCGTGCCGCTCGCCCTCGCCGCCTCTGTCCTCGTCCTCCCGCACGGGGTCGTCTCCGTCCTCACCTGGCCCTGGTACAGCGACGTCAACCGGCTGAGGGCCCTGGCCGTCGTACCGTCCGTGCTCGCCGTGGCGGCCGTGGCCCGGTACGTCGCCGGCCGAGCCGGCGAGGCCCGGGCGCTCGTGCCGTGGGGCGTGCCCGTCGCCGTCGCCGGCCTGGCCGCCCTGACCCTCGTGACGGCGGCGCCCGTGGTCAGCGCGCTGTACCACCCGGGGACCGCCGACCGGTGGTGGGCGACGCCCGCCGAGCAGGACGCCCTCGCCTCGCTGGCCGACCGCCTGCCTCGAGGCGCGACGGTCGCCGCCGACCCGTTCCGTGGCGGGACGTTCCTCTTCCTCCACCGCGACGTCACCCTCCTCTTCCCGGTGGGTGACCCGCCGCTCCCGTCGCGGCCCGGGGCAGTGGAGGTGGCGGCACGACTGGACCGGGTGCGGAGCGACCCCGACGTGTGCCGAGCCGTCTTCGCGTCCGGAGTGACCCACGTCCTCACCGGCGGCGACGCGAACGCCGACGAGACCGCGCTGGGTGACGCCTACGCCGGCCTTGCCCGGGTCGGTTCCGGTACACCCGGATTCACCGAGCTGGCGAGAAGCGGGCCGTACACACTCTGGCGCGTGGACCGGTGCACGCCATGAGGGTCGTCGAGCCCGAGCACGACCCCCTTGACGGTCGGCCGTGGCGCATCCCGCTGTGGACCCGGCTCACCCCGCTCGTGCTCGTCGTCCTCGTCGTCGCGACGCAGACCGTCCACGCCGTGAACGACCCCGACACCTGGTGGCACCTGCGCACCGGCGACGAGCTGCGCCGGCATCTCGACCTCGTCGGCCCCGACCCGTGGAGCCCGTTCACGACCCGCGAGTGGATCCGGCACCAGTGGCTCGGGGACCTGCTGCTCTCGTGGCTGCACGGCGTCGGCGGCCTGCCCGCCGTGGCCTGGTACGTGGCCGTGCTCGGCACCGCGACGCTGGTCACCGCCTACCTCGTGGCGCGGCGCGACGCCGCCGTCGAGCCGCGCCTTCGTCAGCCGGACATTTTCGCGCGCATTGGTCGCGGTTTCCTGCGCAATGGCGAGCAG